>NZ_WNJY01000010.1:0-58121 GCF_010892355.1 Granulicatella sp. zg-ZJ
AGAGAAAGGGAGGTTTAAAAACCATCTAAACGCTACATCCGTTTCGACACGTTTAATGGTTTCCCGCATGGATTTAATGCCATAAATATCTTTTAAAAAGACCAATTTAAATAAAACAACAGGGTCTAAACTATTGCGACCATTCGTATGGCTATAATAAGGAGAAGTAATCTCATAAATAAAGTTGAAATCAATTGATTTATCAATTTTACGTAGTAAATGGTCTTTTGGTACTAATTCGGACAATGTGTTTAATATGATTTCGTCATTCGGATGATTTTCTTTATAAAACATAAATTGTTCCCTCCTTTTTCTTATCTCTATTATACCACTTTTAAGCGTTATTATCGTATCAGACGTTGTGGTACGAATGGCTTCGTTCTCGCACGTAGTAGAGAACGAGCGATGTATCGTGTACATCGTGATAAGCCGTACAACTTAACGTCTGATACGAAAAAAGACTGTTGACACTCTTACTTTGTCAACAGTCTGAGGGTTGGTGGCTTATGCCATCAACCCTAAAAATTATACAACCAAACTTTTATCCCCCGCATGAGCTTCTAACAGCAGTCAGAACAATCCGTTGTGCAATGTTCAACGTTGAACTGTTTTATGTATTGGATTTTTACAATAATGCTTATTCAATGATGCAAATGTGTTTTCAAAAATAGCCGAATAAAGATAAAGAATGGTGCGAAAGATTGATTTTTGTCTTTAGAAAACGGTTATATATCAATTTGTGGTATAAAAGGGTTTAAATATTACAAAAAAAATGATATGATGTACTAGTTAAAGTGTCGATATTGGCATGTGAAATGACATCATAGATATAAGAATTTATAAGGAGATAAGAAACCGTGGCGAATTTGTTGAAAAAATTAGTTGAAAATGAAAAACGTGAGTTGAAACGTCTAGAAAAAATTGCAGATAAAGTATTTAGTTATGCTGATGAAATGGAAGCAAAAACAGACGAAGACTTACGTCAAAAAACAGAAGAATTTAAAGAGCGTTACGCAAAAGGGGAAGATTTAGATAAAATGCTTCCTGAAGCATTTGCCGTTGTTCGTGAAGCAGCTAGACGTGTTTTAGGTTTGTACCCATATAAAGTACAGGTTATGGGTGGTGTAACATTGCATGAAGGTAATATTGCGGAAATGAAAACAGGTGAAGGTAAAACATTGACAGCGACAATGCCGGTATATTTGAATGCCATTTCTGGTTTAGGGGTTCACGTTGTGACGGTTAATGAATACTTATCTGGACGTGATGCAAAAGAAATGGGTGAATTATACGAGTTTTTAGGTCTAACTGTTGGGTTAAACTTGAACAGTAAAACACCTGCTGAAAAACGTGAAGCGTATGCGTGTGATATTACATATAGTACAAACAATGAATTAGGATTCGACTACTTACGTGATAACATGGTTACGGAAAAAGCAAACATGGTACAACGTCCATTAAACTATGCGATTGTCGATGAAGTAGACTCAATCTTAATTGACGAAGCTCGTACGCCATTGATTATTTCTGGTGAAGCCGAAAAATCAAATGCTTTGTATTTAAGAGCAGACTTTTTTGTAAAAGGATTAAAAGAAGAAGAGCACTATACGATTGATTTGCCAACAAAAACGATTGTGCTAACAGATGAAGGTATTGAGCGCGCTGAGCGTGTATTCCATTTGGAAAATTTATATGATGTATCAAATACATTATTGGTGCATCACATTGACCAATCTTTACGTGCGAACTACATCATGTCATTAGATATTGATTATGTGGTAGACAATGACGAAGTAAAAATCGTTGACCCATTTACTGGTCGTGTTATGGATGGTCGTCGTTACTCTGACGGATTACACCAAGCAATTGAAGCTAAAGAGGGTGTAACGATTCAAAATGAATCAAAAACAATGGCAACTATTACATTCCAAAATTACTTCCGTATGTATAAAAAATTAGCCGGCTGTACGGGTACTGCGAAAACGGAAGAAGAGGAATTACGTGAAATTTATAATATGCAAGTTGTATGTATTCCAACAAACAAACCGATTGCACGTATTGATTCACCAGATTTGTTATATCCAACATTACATACAAAATTTAAAGCTGTTGTAAAAGATATTAAAGAACGTCATGAAAAAGGGCAACCAATCTTGGTTGGTACAGTAGCTGTTGAAACATCAGAATTATTATCTAATTTATTGGTTGCTGAGGGTATTCCTCATGAAGTGTTAAATGCGAAAAACCATGCTAAAGAAGCTGAGATTATTACAAGTGCAGGGCAACGTGGTGCTGTAACGATTGCGACAAACATGGCAGGACGTGGAACGGACATTAAGTTAGGTAAAGGTGTTAAAGAATTGGGTGGTTTATGCGTGATTGGGACAGAGCGTCATGAGTCACGTCGTATTGATAATCAGTTACGTGGACGTTCAGGTCGTCAAGGGGACGTTGGTGCTAGCCAATTCTACTTGTCGTTTGAAGATGATTTGTTGAAACGTTTTGGTAGCGATAGAATGCGTGAAGTGTTAGTAAACATGACGAAATCAGCTGGTGAAGATGAAGACATGTCTATTCAAAGTAAAATGTTCTCTCGTCAAGTTGAGTCAGCACAACGTCGTGTTGAAGGAAATAACTATGATTCACGTAAGAGTGTTTTGGAGTATGACGACGTTATGCGTGAACAACGTGAAATTATGTATTCTCAACGTCAACAAGTGATTGATGAAACAGAGAGTTTATCTGATATTGTGAAAGGTATGATTCAAAATACAATTCATCACGAGGTAGAAGCTCGTACAAGTGCAGATAAAAAAGATTGGGATTTAGACGGTATCTTAATGTTTGCAGGAAATGTTCTTGTTCATCCTGATACAATCACATTATCTGATTTAGAGGGTAAAACAGCCGCAGAAATTGAAGCGTACTTAAATGAACGTGCCATGACTGTTTATCAAGAAAAAGTAGATCAACTACAATCTCCAGAATATTTATTACAATTTGAAAAACTTGTCATTTTACGTGTTGTTGACCAAGAATGGACAAGCCATATTGATGAAATGGATCATTTACGTCAAGGTGTTGGTTTACGTTCATACGCACAAACAAATCCGTTAACAGAATACCAAAATGAAGGTTTTGAAAGATTTAATGCGATGATTAAAACTATTGAGTTTGAAACAACACGCATTATCTTGAAATCAAATTTAAGAGCAAGTGTATAATGACAAAACCAAACAAGGCTATTAGCCTTGTTTGGTTTCGTTATAAATTAGAGTAAGGAAGAAAATATGGAACTAGTAGAAATCAAGCAGTTTATTGAAAAAGCCAATAATCAATTAGTAACATTTGGGCACTCTCTTTGACTTAGAACGGTTAGAAGTTGATATTGCCGACTATGAGCATCAAATGTTGGCGCCTGATTTTTGGGACGATAATGAAAAGGCTAAAAAAATAATTGATAGTTTAAATCAAAAAAAGCAAGCCTATGATACATATCATCAACTATATCAACACTATCAAGATGTTGTTGATTTGTATGATTTAGTGAAAATGGAACCAGATGAGTTGTACGAGCAGGAGCTACAAGAGCAAGTGCGTCAATTACAAGAGGCACTCATGGCGTATGAGTTACAAATGCTTTTAGATGGCGAGCATGATAAGCGTAATGCCATTCTTGAAATTCATCCCGGTGCAGGCGGAACAGAGTCACAAGACTGGGGAAGTATGCTATTACGTATGTATACACGTTGGGCAGATAAGAAAGGGTTCCAAGTGGAAACGTTGGATTATCAAGACGGTGAGGAAGCTGGTATTAAAAGTGTGTCTTTATTGATTAAAGGAATAAATGCCTATGGTTATTTAAAAGCCGAAAAAGGTGTGCATCGTTTAGTGCGTATTTCACCGTTTGATGCTGCCAAAAAACGACATACGTCGTTTGCCTCGGTCGATGTGATGCCTGAGATTGATGATGATGTGGAAGTAGAGATTAGTACTGAAGATTTACGCATTGATACATATAGAGCCAGTGGTGCAGGTGGTCAGCACGTTAATAAAACGTCTTCTGCTATACGTATTACGCATATTCCAACAGGTATTGTTGTGCAGAGTCAATCACAACGTTCCCAATTTCAAAATAAAGACCAAGCGATGAGAATGTTAAAAGCGAAATTATATCAATTAGAGGAAGAAAAGCGTCTTGCTGAGTTAGATACCATCCGTGGAGAGCAAAAAGAGATTGGATGGGGGTCACAAATTCGTTCGTATGTGTTTCATCCTTATTCAATGGTGAAAGATCATCGTACGAATTTTTCAGTGGGGCAAACACAAGCTGTTATGGACGGTGATTTAGATGCGTTTATTGATGCGTATTTGAAGTTGAGTTTGCAAGAGCCGAGTGAAATGGAGTAAATGTTTCTATTTTTGACATTGGAAAAATAGTAAAAAGACTTGGAAGTAATCTGTTCAAGTCTTTTTGATTTTCTAGTAGATTATTGCTCGTATTTTTGTTTATATTGTCTGTTTTTTGTCTTTTTTAACAAGTAATGTTCGTTTATTTTCTTTAAATCGTGTTTTTCGTAATATAAATGTAACTTAAATAACATTAAATCCAATTATAAAGTATGGTATAATACTCAAGCGCTCGATAGAGACAATTTGTAAGTGGGTGAATAAAATGATTGAAATGAGAAATGTTAGCAAGCGTTACCCGAACGGCGTGACAGCGATTAGTGATTTGTCTGTCAATATAAATCCTGGAGAGTTTGTATATATTGTAGGACCTAGTGGCGCAGGAAAATCAACATTCATTAAGATGATGTATTGTGATGAACGTTTAACGTCAGGCGATATTAAGGTGGGTAAATTTGATTTAAGTACCATTAAACAAAGAGAGTTACCACATTTAAGACGTTATGTTGGAGTTGTTTTCCAAGATTTTAAATTATTAGAGAAAAAAACGGTGTATGAAAATATTGCGTATGCTATGGAAGTTATTGGAAAACGTCCGAGTGTCATTCGTAAACGTGTTTTAGAAGTGCTTGATTTAGTAGGGTTAAAGCATAAAGTAAGAATGTTTCCAAATGAATTATCTGGAGGAGAGCAACAACGTATTGCGATTGCACGTGCGATTGCGAATATGCCGGGTGTTCTTATTGCCGATGAGCCAACAGGGAACTTAGATCCGGATACAGCGTTAGAAATTATGAACATTTTAGAGCGTATTAGTGCAAATGGTACAACGGTTATCATGGCAACGCACAGTCGTTCTATTGTGAATAATATTAAACATCGTGTATTAGCAATCGAAAACGGACGTCTTGTTCGTGACGAACAGGAAGGAGAATACGGATACGATGATTAGAATGTTTTTTAGACATATAAAAGAAGCGTTGCAAAGTGTTAGTCGTAACTTTGTGAGAAGTTTATTGTCAATTATTACAGTAGGTTTAACATTACTTTTAGTAGGTATTTTTGCTTCTGTTTTGTTAAATGTAAGTGATATGGCGCAAGATGCAACGAATTCATTAGAAGTAAAAGTATTCGTAGACTTAGCTGCGACAAAGGAAGATGAACAAGCGCTTGAAAGACAATTAAAAGCTGTACCGCATGTTCAAACGGTTATTTATTCTAGTAAAGATGAACAACTTTCTGAAATTATCCAAAAGTATCCTTCTTTTTCATTGTTTAAAGAGGATTCCAATCCTTTAAGAGATGCGTATATTGTTATGGTTGACCAATCGTCAAATATTAAAGATGTGACCAATAAAATTCGAGAGTTGAAATATGTGTACAAGGCAAATGACGGTGGCGAAATCACAGAAGTGCTTGTAGCCTTTTCAAAAGGTATGCAATTTTGGGGTGGTATTTTGATTGTCAGTCTTGTGCTGATTGCTGTGATGTTAATTATGAATACCATTCGTGCAACAATTTTATCACGTCAAACGGAAATTGAAATTATGCGTCTAGTTGGAGCGACTAAATGGTTTATTCGTTGGCCGTTCTTATTAGAGGGAGCATTTATTGGATTATTAGGTAGTGTTTTACCAGTGGGGTTAATTTATCTAGGTTATACAACGCTATATGCGATTATTGAACCGCAGTTAATTACAACACATTATAGTTTATTACCACCAAATCCGTATGCTTTATATTTAGCGGCAGGTCTAGCTGCATTAGGTATTTTAATTGGTGCTTTTGGATCTATTGTATCCATTCGCCGATTCTTGAAAAAATAATATAGGGGACCCCCCACTCATGTTGATAGGTTCAACATGAGTGGGGGTTGTGTTTTATCCACGTTTAACACTAAGAATAGTTGTGTATAGTGTTATAAAGGCTTATCCATTTTTATATACAAAATGGTGATTGGTGGATTTTATTCACTAGTACGATTTATGATAGATGCGTTTTTCTTTAACAGGGTACTATTTGTTTGAAAAAGATAGTATTTTTATGAGATATTTACTTTTTTTTCAAGAAAAGGCTTTAATTTAGTTTTTTGGTTTCTAATGAAATTTAAATATGCTACAATTCAGCTAGGAACAAAAACAAAATAAATGAGGTATGCTATTAACATGAGAAAAAAAGCAATTTTTTTGATGATGATATGTATTTGTTTCGTATTAAGTGGGTGTCAAACATCTATTACAAGTATGAATGGATCTATCACAGCAGTAGGATCGTCTGCGTTACAACCGCTTGTGGAAGTTGCCGCAGAGCAATTTCAAATGCAATATCCTAATGTACTCATCAATGTACAAGGTGGCGGCTCTGGGCAAGGATTAAGTCAAATTGTGATGGGGACAGTTGAAATTGGTAATTCAGATACATTTGCTGAAGAAAAAAAGATTGATGTCGATAAATATGAATTACAAGACCATAAAGTTGCGGTGGTAGGTATAGGTGTGATTGCTAATAAAGAATCAGGTGTACGTGATATCACGCATCAGCAACTGATTGATATTTTTACAGGAAAAATAAGAAACTGGCAAGAGGTTGGTGGGCAAAATATGCCCATTATCGTTATCAATAGAGCTAGTGGTTCTGGTAGCCGTGCGACATTTGAAAAGTATGGGTTAAATAATCAAGAGCCGATTGTCGCACAAGAGCAAGATAATTCTGGAACGGTAAAAAAACTTGTCAAAGACACAAAAGGTGCGATTAGTTATGTATCTTTTTCTTATTTTAGTGATGATTATCAAGCCCTGTCTATTGACGGGGTTGAGCCAACTCGAGAAAATGTTGAAACGAATAAATGGAAAATATGGGCGTATGAACATATGTATACAAAACGTGAAAAAGATGTGATTACAAAAACATTTCTTGAGTACATGTTAAGTGATGATGTTCAAGATAATATTGTGTCACAATTAGGGTATATTCCCGTTAAGACAATGACAATAGATAGAGATGTCAAAGGAAATATTCGTGTAAAATAATAAACTAGGAGATAAGCAATGCAACAAACAAAAAAGAGAATTCCAAAACGTACTCTTGAAAAAATTGGTAAAACAATAACATTTTTATGTACGCTTTTAATGGGAATTGTTGTTTTTACCATTATTTTAATGGTTGCACAACGAGGGTTGTCTACATTTTTTGTAGATGGTGTATCCCCAGTTGATTTTCTATTTAAAACAAAATGGTTACCCTCATCAACAGATGCTAATGGACAAGCTTATGTTGGTGCATTACCAATGATTATTGGTTCTGTCAGTGCAACTTTACTAGCGATTTTAATCGCTGCACCATTTGCGATTGGCGCAGCCGTATTTATGGTAGAAATTTCACCAAAGTTTGGGAAAAAATTTCTGCAACCTGTCATTGAATTATTAGTAGGTATTCCGTCTGTTGTTTATGGATTGATTGGCTTGAGTGTTATTGTACCTTTTGTTCGCTCGTTTGGTGGGACAGGGTTTGGTATTTTGTCATCTGCTTTTGTATTGTCTGTCATGATTTTACCGACAGTAACGAGTTTAACAGTGGATGCATTAAATGCAGTGCCAGACTATTATAGACAAGGTGCTTTAGGGTTAGGCGCAACACGCTGGCAAATGATTTATCACGTTGTATTACGAAGTGCTAAAAGTGGTATTTTAACAGCTCTCGTAATGGGTATGACACGTGCTTTTGGTGAAGCTCTTGCGGTTCAAATGGTTATTGGAAATACAGCTGTTATTCCAAAGTCTTTAGTGACGCCGGCATCAACCATTACGAGTATTTTAACTTTGAGTATGGGAAACACGATTTTTGGTAGTTTAGAAAATAATGTATTATGGTCTTTAGCTTTATTGCTATTGATGATGTCAATTATTTTTATAGCTATTGTAAAACGCATTGACAAGAAAGGACGTTAAGATGAACGCAAAACAACAAGATAAAATCGCAACGATTGTGTTATATAGTATCGCAGGAGTGATTTGTTTGATTTTAGCCAGTTTGGTTGGATATGTTCTCATTCACGGTATTGAACATGTGAATTGGCGTTTTTTAACAAGTAATCCAGAATCTATCAAAGCAGGTGGCGGTATTTTGCCAGAATTATGGAATTCGTTTTATTTACTTGTCTTAACTTTATTGATTAGTACCCCTATTTCGTTAGGAGCGGCTATTTATTTATCGGAATATGCTCCTAAAAATAAAACAACGGAATTTATACGACTATCAGTAGATGTGTTGTCTTCTTTACCGTCTATTGTTGTAGGTTTGTTTGGTATGTTGTTATTTGTAACAGCTATGAAATTTAAGTATTCTATTTTGTCGGGAGCTTTAACATTAACGATTTTTAACTTGCCTATTCTTGTTCGTGTCATGGAACAATCTTTAAGAAATATTTCGCACGACCAACGTCAAGCAGGATTGGGATTAGGGTTAACAAAATGGGAAACAACGATTTTTGTTGTTGTACCGGCAGCTTTACCAGGGATTTTAACAGGGATTATTTTATCTGCTGGTCGTATTTTTGGAGAAGCAGCAGCGTTGCTGTTTACAGCAGGGCAAAGTGCACCGGCACTAGATTTTACAAACTGGAATCCATTTAGTCCGAGAAGTCCATTAAATATGTTTAGACAAGCTGAAACATTAGCTGTTCATATTTGGAAAGTGAATAGTGAAGCAGTGGTACCCGATGCACAAGCTGTGTCAAATGGGACAGCGGCAGTCTTAATATTATTTATTTTAATTTTTAACTTTGTAGCTCGTCGTTTTGGACAGTATTTATACAAAAAAATGACATCAGCAAAATAGTAGGTGAAATAATAATGAGTATAACGATTGAAACAAAAGACTTGAATATATTTTATGGGCAAAATCAAGCAATAAAAAATGTCAGTTTAGCTTTTAAGAAAAATGAGATTACAGCATTGATTGGCCCAAGTGGATGTGGAAAGTCGACCTATTTAAGAGCATTAAATTTAATTAACCGTGAAATTGTTGCGTGCCGTATCGAAGGAGAAATTTTTTATAATGGACGTAATATCAACACACCTAAAGAAGATGTGTATGCGTTGCGTAAAAATATTGGAATGGTTTTTCAAAGACCAAACCCATTTAGTCGCTCAATTTACGATAATATCGCATTTCCATTAAAACGTCACGGTATGACAAATAAGCAAGAACTAGATGAAATTGTGGAAACATCTTTAATACAAGCATCTCTTTGGAATGATGTTAAAGATGAATTAAATAAAAGTGCGTTGGCATTATCAGGAGGGCAACAACAGCGTTTGTGCATTGCTAGAGCGTTAGCAATGAAACCAGATGTCTTGCTAATGGATGAGCCAACATCGGCATTAGATCCTGTATCTTCTGGTGCAATCGAAGATGTTTTAGCAGAATTAAAAGATATGTATACCATTATTATTGTGACACACAATATGCAACAAGCGGCACGTATCTCAACAGAAACAGCTTTCTTCTTATCTGGAGAAGTGATTGAATTTGATAAAACATCTAAAATCTTTAGAAATCCAACACATCAAAAAACAGAAGAATATATTTCAGGAAGATTTGGATAAATACAGAAAGAGGTCTATATGGCAATTATTGAGGCAACTAATATCAATTTATTTTATGGGCAAAAACAAGCGTTATTTGATGTGAATTTAGCATTTCAAGAACATACTGTCAATGCACTCATTGGACCGAGTGGATGTGGAAAATCGACTTTTTTACGTAGTTTAAACCGTATGAACGATTTAATGCCAAATGTGACGATAACGGGTGAAATCAAAGTAGATGGACAGAATATTTTTAGTCCAACAACAGATTTGGTACAATTAAGAAAGAAAGTAGGCATGGTCTTTCAACAACCTAACCCATTTCCATTTTCGATTTATGATAATGTTGCATTTGGTCCGAGAATACATGGTATACGTGATAAACAAATATTAGATGAACTTGTTGAAACAAGTTTAAAACAAGCGGATTTATGGGAAGCTGTCAAAGATAGACTTCAAGATAATGCAGCGGGTATGTCCGGAGGACAACAACAACGTTTGTGTATTGCACGTGTTTTAGCTGTGAAACCAGAAGTGATTTTAATGGATGAGCCAACATCTGCGCTAGATCCAGTATCGTCTGGTAAGATCGAAAATTTAATTTATGATTTAAAATCTGATTATACGATTGTTATTGTGACACATAATATGCAACAGGCTAGTCGCATTTCTGACAATACTGCTTTTTTCTTGTCTGGAAAAGTGATTGAATTTGATAAAACAGCACATATTTTTAGTAATCCAAGTGATAAACGTACAGATGATTATATTTCAGGAAGATTTGGTTAATAGAAAGGAGCATAATAAATGAGAAGATTTTTTGATGAAGAGTTAAGTGAGCTATATGATGAATTTTTAGAAATGGGTAGTGATGTTAACGTAGCTGTCACAAATGCTGTGAGTGCCTTTGTCAAACATGATGTTGAGTTAGCAGAACAAGTTATTAAAGCAGATAAATATATCAATAAAGCAGAAGTACAATTAGAAAAAGGCTGCTTTACATTGATTGCTTTACAACAACCGGTGGCATCTGATTTAAGAAATATTGTTGCTGTAATGAAAGCATCAAGTGATTTAGAGCGTATAGGCGACCATGCGGTTAGTATTGCCCAAGCAACGATTGCAGTAAAAGGCAATAATCGTATTTTAGAAATTGAAAAACTATTAGAAGAAATGGCATTAGTTGTTGAAAGTATGATGACGCGTGTACTAAAAGCGTACGTCAGTCTTGATGTGGAAGAAGCAAAACGTGTTGCAGAAGAGGACGAGAAAGTCGATGATTATTTAACAAAAGTTGTTCATAAATCAACACAAGGTATTTTGGAAAATCCAGAAACTGTTACAGGTGGTATGGAATATGTGCAAGTGGCAGGCTATTTGGAACGTATAGGTGACTATATTACTAATATTTGTGAACGCATTGTTTATACTGTCACTGGTAAACTAACAGAATTAAATTAAATAACAAAAGGGCTAAGTTTGCTTAGTCCTTTTTATACAAGCCACCCTTGTTGACAATTTGTCAACAATGGTGGTAGAATAAACATGCGACTCTTTATCCTAAAATCTGTTTTAGGATAAAGATAAAATAAGTGAGTGGAGATTAGTATGTCAAAAGATGTGATTCGTGTAAATGGGGCAAGAACCCATAATTTAAAAGATATTTCAGTAGATATACCAAGAAATCAATTTGTCGTGATTACGGGTTTATCCGGGTCGGGTAAAAGTTCTTTAGCCTTTGATACATTATATGCAGAAGGCCAAAGACGCTATGTTGAGAGTTTATCGAGTTACGCTCGACAATTTTTAGGTCAAATGGATAAACCTGATGTTGATAGCATTGAGGGACTTAGTCCAGCTGTATCAATTGATCAAAAAACGACGAGTAAAAATCCACGTTCAACAGTTGGAACTGTTACGGAAATTAATGACTATTTAAGATTGTTATTTGCACGTGTTGGGAAACCGATTTGTCCAAACGATAGCACACCCATTTCAAGTCAAACAGTTGAACAAATGGTTGATACGGTTATGAGCTTGCCAGAAAGAACGAAACTGCAAGTATTGGCACCTGTTATTTCTGCAAAAAAAGGGCAGCATAAAAAAGTGTTTGAGCAATTAAAAAAAGATGGTTATATTCGTGTTCGTGTCAATGGTGATATGTTTGATTTAGGAGAAGAGATTGAACTAGATAAAAACAAAAAACATACGATTGAAGTGATTGTTGATAGACTAATGGTAAAAGAAGAAAGTCGTTCTCGTTTGTTCGAGTCTATTGAAACAGCTTTAAAAATAGCGGACGGATATGTACTTGTGAATGTGATTGATGGCGAAGACATGCTTTTTAGTGAGCATCATTCTTGTCCGTATTGTGGATTTACTGTTGGAGAATTAGAGCCTCGATTATTTTCATTTAATGCACCATTTGGTTCGTGTTCGGCATGTGACGGATTAGGAAGCACATTATCTGTCGATGTTGATTTAGTGATTCCGGATAAATCGTTAACCTTAAAAGAGGGTGCTATTCATGCGTGGAATCCAATTAGTTCAAATTATTACCCAACAATGTTAGAACAATTTTGTACACAATCAAATATTCCAATGGACGTTCCATTTAAAGATTTGTCTAGTGAACATCAAGATAGTGTTTTAAATGGGTCTAAAGGAAAGACATTCCATTTTCATTATGAAAATGAGTTTGGTGGTGTTCGTGATGTGGACATCGTGTTTGAAGGAGTTTTAAATAATATTAAAAGACGTTATCATGAAACGGCTAGTGATTATACAAGGGAGCAAATGACTTTGTATATGACAGAGTTACGTTGTCCAACTTGTAAGGGGCAACGTCTAAATAAAGAAGCATTGTCCGTAAAAATTGCAGGGCAAAGTATTTCTGATGTGACTGATTTATCTATTGAAGATAGTTTATCGTTTTTTGAACAATTACGTTTTTCTCCTGCTGATGACATGATTGCTAAACCTATTTTGAAAGAAATTAATGACCGTTTAACGTTTTTACGCAATGTTGGATTAACGTATTTAACGCTAAGTCGTACGGCAGGAACTTTATCTGGTGGAGAGGCACAACGTATACGTCTTGCAACACAGATTGGGTCTAATTTATCTGGTGTTTTGTATGTTCTTGACGAGCCGTCTATTGGGTTGCATCAGCGTGACAATGACCGTTTGATTAGTTCTTTACACAAAATGCGAGATTTGGGGAATACATTAGTAGTTGTCGAGCATGATGAGGATACGATGAAGCAGGCGGATTATTTGATTGATATGGGACCTTTTGCGGGAGAGCATGGTGGGCAAGTGATTGCTGCGGGAACGCCTGAAGAGGTGATGAGTAATGAAAACTCATTGACTGGGCAATATTTATCTGGTGTGAAAAAAATTCCGGTGCCAAAGGAACGTCGTTCTGAAGATAAAGGTTGGATAAAAGTAACAGGTGCTAAGGAAAACAATTTAAAAAATGTGTCTGTTGATTTTCCAATAGGTCGTTTAACGGCTGTTACAGGTGTTTCAGGTTCTGGAAAAAGTTCGCTCGTAAATAGTATTTTGAAAAAAGCATTGATGCGAGAATTAGGTCGTTCTAAAGAAAGACCAGGGGACTTCAAGTCTATTTCAGGTTTTGAGGGATTGGATAAAATCATTGATATTGACCAAAGCCCTATTGGACGTACACCACGAAGTAATCCAGCAACTTATACAAGCGTATTTGATGATATTCGTGATGTGTTTGCCATGACAAATGAAGCTAAGGTAAGAGGATATAAAAAAGGACGATTTAGCTTCAATGTTAAGGGTGGACGTTGTGAAGCATGTAAAGGCGACGGTATTTTAAAAATTGAAATGCACTTTTTATCTGATGTATATGTGCCTTGTGAAGTGTGCCATGGAAAACGTTATAACTCTGAAACATTGGAAGTGACTTATAAAGGGAAAAATATCGCAGAAGTGTTAGATATGACGATTGAAGAAGCATTAGTATTTTTTAGTGCCGTACCAAAAATTAGACGTAAATTACAAACGATTGTTGATGTTGGTTTAGGCTATGTTCGATTAGGGCAATCGGCATTAACCTTATCTGGTGGAGAAGCACAGCGTATGAAATTAGCAAGTGAATTACAACGTGTAGCAACTGGAAAAACGGTTTATATTTTAGATGAGCCAACGACGGGCTTGCATGTAGATGATATTAAACGATTGATGACAGTACTAAATCGATTAGTTGATGCGGGAAATACAGTTATCGTTATCGAACATAATTTAGATGTTATAAAAACAGCCGATTATATCATTGATTTAGGTCCAGAGGGTGGTGCTGGTGGAGGTACCATTTTAGTAACGGGTACTCCAGAAGAAGTAGCACTCTGCAAAGAAAGCTACACAGGACAATATTTAAAACCTTTATTATCGTAGAATGAGTGAAGATGTAAAAAGCTTGAAATCGCTGGTCAATTTCAAGCTTTTTAAGTTATATAAAATACTTTTCAAAAAAAGGGGGCAGCATATTTAAAATGATTTGTTTTCATTTTCTTTTCAAAACACTTTTCAAAATGACTTTTTTTATATATACTATATTTATTTTATAAGAGGAGTTAGAAAATAGATGAGAAAAATCGGGACAAATTTTGTATTAACGACGATTTTTATGATGCTTGCTGCTGTGGGGGTTAGCTTGACATTAAAGGCAGATATAGGGTTTGGGAGTGTCAATTCTTTAAGTAGTGCACTTGCTACTGTAACAAGTGTAGAAGTCGGTACCGTTTTAATGAGTATCAATATCGTGTGCGTGTTTATTCAATTATTATTGCAACGTCGTGATTTTCACTGGCGTCAATGGTTACAAGTAGGGGCAGCATATATTTTAGGAATTGTTGTAAATTTAATGATTTACCGTGTCTTAACACCGATAACACTAGACCATTATTTTTTACGTGTACTAGTGTTTGTTTCTGGTGTGGTGCTATCTGGTTTTGCAGTAGCTGCTATTATTCGCTTAGACTTAGTTGTTTTTCCATTGGAAGCTGCGTGTAAAGTGATTGCAGATAAGTATGGTGTAACGTTTCGAAAAGTACGTCAATGGGTAGATGTGATTACATTGTTGTTGGCGGTTTTATTTATGTTAACATTTGGTTCAAGTTTGGTTATTCGTGAGGGAACATTGATCAATATGATTTGTTTAGCACCAGTTACACAGTTCTTTTTAAATAGACTTGAGCAGAGAAATATTTTCCATGCGATTCGTTTTGAGTAGTGTATAAGATACAGTGATTTCCTCTTAGTCAAATGGTTTTTGACTAAGAGGTACTTTTATGCCTTTTCTATAAAAAAGCAAAGAAAACAACAAGAAAAAAGTAAGATAGTCATTGACAAATAACATGCGATAATATATGATTAAATACGGTATTGTTTGCCCCATGATGAGCCCCGGAAACTTATTATGTATCAAACAAGGAAACAGAATTTGGAGGAAAAATAATGCGTACAACATATATGGCTAAGCCAGGTGAAGTAGAACGTAAATGGTATGTGATTGATGCAACAGATGTTCCTTTAGGACGTCTTTCAACAGTTGTAGCAGACGTTTTACGCGGAAAAATGAAACCACAATATACACCACACGTTGATACAGGTGATTTTGTGATTGTTATCAATGCTGATAAAGTAAAATTAACAGGTAAAAAAGCAACAGATAAAATTTACTACCGTCACTCAAACCACCCAGGTGGATTGAAAGCTCGTACAGCTGGTGAGTTACGTGCAAACGATTCTCGTCGTTTAGTAGAATTATCAGTTAAAGGTATGTTACAAAAGAACTCTTTAGGTCGTAGACAGTTTACAAAATTAAACGTATACGGTGGTTCAGAGCATCCACATGCTGCACAAAAACCAGAAGTATTAGACATTACTAACTTAATCTAAGGAGGATATTACATTGGCACAAGTTCAATATATCGGCACAGGTCGCCGTAAACATTCAACTGCTCGTGTACGTTTAGTACCGGGTACAGGAAAAATTGTTTTCAACAAAAAAGATATTGAAGACTACATTCCATTTGCATACTTACATGAAGTTGTAAAACAACCATTAAACTTAACACAAACATTAGGTAACTACGACGTTTACGTAAACGTAAACGGTGGTGGTTTCACTGGTCAAGCTGGTGCTGCTCGTCACGGTATTTCTCGTGCATTATTACAAGTAGACCCAGATTTCCGTGGTGTGTTAAAAGCTGCTGGCTTATTAACACGTGACCCACGTATGAAAGAACGTAAAAAACCAGGTCTTAAAGCTGCTCGTAAAGCAAGCCAATTCTCAAAACGTTAATCGTTATTACAGGACTTTTCTGTCGTACAGAAAAGTCCTGTTTTTATATTGAATATATGATAGAGCCGAAAAGTCTTATTTAATGGTTTTTCCAATTTAATATGTCTTCAAAAATGTGTAAAATTTTATTCGTATCATCTAAAAGCATAATTTTAGAAATAATACGGTTCTTTATATGCTTGCTACCTGTGAACGTAAAAAATTCAGGGTAGTCAATTTCCAATGCTTTAATAATTTTATCTAGTGTATTTACTTGTATATTTTTATTTTTACCTCTTTCTATTCTATTGAATGTGGACCAATCTATGTCTGCTTTTGTAGCTAACTCTTGTTGTGTCATCCCGGCTTTTTGTCTTAGTTCTTTAACTCTTTTTGCAATATGTTCCCCTAGTGTATTCATGTATATCTACCTCTCTTATCCTAATATATTTAGGATAGTTAATAAAAAAAGATAATCGATGAAATAAAGTCCATATTTACGGGGTATTATTGACTTATAATCCTATAATATAGTAAAATATATGGCGTAGAAATCATATTCTATAAAAGAAATTAGTTTTAAATCCTGTGATGAATTGAAAGGAGGAATATTATGAAAAAATCAATTAAAACAATAGCAACATCAACAATAGCGCTTGCGACATTTGCTGGAGTTAGTTTTCAATCGAGTGTAGTACAAGCGGAAGAAGGGACACCGGAGGAAACAGTAAAACCTGCTGTATCTGAAAATAAAGACAAAGAGATTACTCAAGCTGAGGTCGACAGTGCAGAAAAGGCTAAAAATGAGGCTAAAACAAACGTAGATGACAAGCAAAATGCGGTTAAAGCAGCAGAAGAAGCCGAAACAAATAAACAAAACGATGTCGATGCTGCACAAGCTGCCATTACGCGTGCTGAACATAAAGATGAAGAATTGCCAAAAATTGAAAAAACGATTGAAGAAGAAACAGCTAAAAAAGAACAAGCTGAAAAAGAATTAGAGCAAGCACAACAAGATGTATCAGCAGCAAATACTAACAAAGAAGAAGCACAAACAGCATTGGATAACGCTAAAAAAGAACAAGAAGATGCGCAAACAGCATTAGCAGAAGCAGAGAAACAACCATCTGCAGGTGCTGAGGAAAATGCACAAAAAATAAAAGCTAAAGAGCAAGAAAAAGCAACAGCAGAACAAGAGCGTAACAAAGCACAAGCGGACTTAACTGCTAAAAATCAAGAAATTGCAGCAAAACAACGTGAAATTGATAATGCAAAAGAAACAAAGCAGGAAGAGAAAGACAGTAATAATTGGAAAGATTATTATGATGGACTTCGTAAAAAAAATTCAGTTATGGAAGAAATAGCTTATGATGGTCAAAAAACAGAAACAGTTGTAGTAGAAGAAGGTAAGGCATACACACCAAATATTCAAAAAATTATGGAGTATGCTGCAAATTATATTAATGAGTTAAAACGCATTAATGGATTGAAAGGCCAAGTAACTGTTTCTAAAAATCCAAAATATCAAGATTTTGCTAATTATCATGCTGATGAAGTAGCTAATAAAGGTAAATTTCACCAAACAGATTATCCAGGCGGAAGACCTTCTGAATTGGTGTATGAAAATGTTACTCAAATGGCTATGTTAAATGATAAATATTTATCTGATCAAGAAGTCGCTTATCGTGCAGTGTTAATTTGGTTTTCAGAATATACAAATGTGGGACATAATTATGGTCATGCCAAAAATATTTTATCGGCTAATGGTGAGTTTGTAATGGGGATAGCTCTTGACAAGGCAGAAAAAAGATTTACAAGATATGGGGTATCATTTGATGGTGTGTCACAAACAAGCGATTTGTCAGCTTTACAAGAAGTGGGAAGTCAATCAACAGGCTTAAAACTTCGCTTTAATGGTAAACAGTTGAAGTTTTTACCAGATACAACATTCCGCTATGTGACAGAAACAAAAGTGGCTAGCGATACAACTGCTTTACGTGAAGAATTGGCAACATTAAAAGAAGAAGCAAAACAACTTTCTACAACATTAGAAAATCAAAATAAAAAAGTAACCGATTTACAAGGTGAACTTACAAAATTACAAGCCGAGAAAAAAGAATTAGATGCAAAAGACCCAGTTAAAGTTGCAGCTAGAAAACGTGTTGAAGATGCAAAACGTGATGTTATCACAAAAACAAATGCAGTTAAAACAGCACAAGAAGGTGTTGATAATGCACAACATCGTGTGAACGATTTAAATAAAAAAATTGGGGATGCTACAAAAGCATTAGAAAAAGCAAATAAAGAAAAAGAAGATTTATCGGTAGATCCACAAGTATTACAAGATAGATTAACACATGCTCAAGAAGAGCTAAATACAGCTAAACAAAACAAAGAACAAGCTCAAAAAGAACTAGCTGATGCTAAAGAAGAATTGAAAAAAGCAGAGGATGAATACAACCGTATTAGTAATTTATATCATCTACAAAAAGAGATTAAATTAAGAGAAAATGGTAAAGGTATAAATGGCGTACCAAATACATTCCCAACGGTAGATGCATTACCAACATTGGATATTAACCGTTTGACTAGACCAAACTTTAGTCCGACTGTGAAACCAGATGAAAATAGTGATGCAGCATTAGAATCAAAATCTGAAAAAGTATATAATAAAGAACCTTTAACACGTGCAACATTTGCTAATAAACGATTACCACATACAGGAACATCTGCTTCACATACATTATTAGCTGGTGTATTATCCTTATTTGGTGCAGGTATTGTAGCACGTAGACGTAAAGAAAAATAGTTTTTATTAAATCTTTGTCTTTTCTTCAATAATGTAATAAAGAAAATTCAGTAGCGAATGGCATTAACCATTCGCTACTTTTATATATAAAAATTCTGTTGATGTAATTTTTTATTATATATATTTAATGATTTTTATTGCTTGTTTTTCCTGTTTATAAGGCATTTGTTGAAAAGTTTTGTAAATTTCTTTGACAATTTCATGCAAATAGGATATAGTAAAATGACAAAATGATTAGAACAATATCTAATCATTATTTTATATTTAAGGAGGTGCTGTATGCCTGCGTCACGAACGTTTGTTTTCAGCACGATTGTTGCTCTTAGGTATATGATAATAGGTGCAGATAAGATGTAGTGTTTATAAATGACTTCATTTATAAACACGTTTTAAAGAAATTTGCACAATATTATATAAAAAGAGGTATATCGTATGAACAGATTGAGAAGATTATGGATAATTCCATTTTTGATGTTTATTTTAGCAGCATGTACTGGGAATAACACATCAAATGATACAAGAGAAGAATTTCGTGTTGGGATGGAGGCAAACTATGCACCTTTCAACTGGACACAAAGTGAAGCTGGTGAGGGAACTGCTCCGATAGAAGACGGAGAATATGCCGGTGGGTATGATGTGTCTATCGCACAAAAAATTGCAGATAAATTAAATCGTAAATTAGTTATTGTAAAATTGGAATGGGACGGTCTTATTCCGTCATTGCAATCCGGTAAAATTGATGCGATTATTGCGGGAATGTCCCCCACAGAAGAAAGAGCACAACAAATTGATTTTACGGGGCCTTATTATGAATCGGTCTTTATGATGATTGTTAGAAAAGACGGTGCTTATGCGAATACATCTTCCATAGATGATTTTGCTGGTGCTAGAGTAACCGCACAATTAGGCACATTCCACTATGATATGATTGATCAATTAAAAGGTGCTGTTAAACAAGAAGCAATGTCTGATTTTTCTGCTATGCGTGTTGCGTTAGAAAGTGGGAAAATAGATGCGTATGTATCTGAAAAAGCTGTTGCCAATGAAGTGGTAGCCGCAAGTAAAGATTTAAAAATGATTGAGTTTGCTTTTGGAAAAGGATTTGTAACAAAGCCAGAAGAAGTACAAACAGCAATTGGAGTTAAAAAAGGTAGTCCATTAAAAGAACAAATTAACACAGTTCTTTCAGAAATTTCAACGAGTGAACGTGATGAATTGATGGATAAAGCATCACGTGGTCCGTCAGAACAAACAACGGGACATTTCTTAGAAGAAATGGGTGTTATTTTCCAAAAATATTATCCACAATTATTTGCAGGTATGGGTGTGACATTATATATTTCACTCATTGGGACTATTGTTGGTTTATTGATTGGTTTATTGATTGGCGTGATTCGTACAGTGCCTTTATCAGATAAAAAAGGTGCATATCGTGTGTTCTTAAAAGTTGTGAATTGGTTATTGAATGCGTATGTTGAAATTTTCCGTGGAACACCGATGATTGTACAGGCAATGGTTGTCTATTATGGGTCAGCATTATTGTTCCATTTAGATATGGATAAAACATTTGCGGCATTATTGATTGTGTCAATTAACACCGGTGCCTATATGTCTGAAGTGGTGCGTGGTGGTATTTTATCCATTGACAAAGGTCAATTTGAAGCGTGTCAAGCGATTGGTATGACACATTTACAAGCAATGAAATATATCGTATTACCACAAGTGTTGCGCAATATTTTACCAGCTACGGGGAATGAGTTTGTTATCAATGTAAAAGATACATCTGTATTGAACGTCATTGGTGTATCAGAATTGTTCTTTGTGACAAAATCTATTGCGGCAACAAATTATCAATTTTTCCAAACATTTTTAGTAACATGTATTTTCTACTTTATTATGACATTTGTGATTACACGTATTTTACGTTGGTTAGAAAAACGTTTATCTGGTAAGCAAAGCTATTCTTTAGCAAGCGGAAATCAAATGCAAGTGTCAAAAGCACAAGAGAAAGAGTAGGTAGAAAATATGGAAACAGTTATTGAAATTAGACATTTAAATAAAAGTTTTGGTGAAAGAGAAGTTTTATCAGATATTAACTTTACAGTAAAAAAAGGACAAGTTGTTACTTTGATTGGTTCAAGTGGTTCTGGGAAATCAACCCTATTACGCTGTATCAATTTACTAGAAACGCCAACAGCTGGTGACATTTATTATTTAGGTGAAAATATTTTAGATGGGGCACATGATGTGTTTAAATATCGTACACATTTAGGTATGGTATTTCAACAGTTTAATTTATTTGAAAATTTAAATGTATTAGACAATTGCACAGTTGGACCTATAAAAGTTTTGAAAAAAACAGAGGAAGATGCAAAACAGTTAGTATTGCATTACTTACAACAAGTTGGTATGGCGGAGTACGTGAATGCTCGTCCGTCACAATTATCTGGGGGACAAAAGCAACGTGTGGCGATTGCCAGAGCGTTGGCAATGGAGCCTGATGTGTTATTGTTTGATGAACCAACATCAGCACTTGATCCGGAAATGGTTGGAGAAGTATTACGTGTTATGAAAGATTTGGCTAATTCTGGGATGACAATGTTAGTTGTAACGCATGAAATGGATTTTGCAAGAGAAGTTTCGGACCATGTTGTTTTCATGGATAAAGGTGTTATTGCAGAAGAAGGTTCACCAGAAGATATTTTTAATCATCCAAAAGAAGATCGTACACGTGCCTTTTTAAGTCGTATTTTACAAAAATAAACAAAAAAGAACAGAAATTTATGAGATTTCTGTTCTTTTTGCGTATAATATAAATAGAGAAAGAAGGTGCGTGGATGTTACAGTTTGTTTTAGGAAATATTTTAACGAATAAGCAAGCGTGGTGTGTAGCAGATATGAAAGCGTTGCTTGAACAAAAACAAGTAAAACAAGTATTTTATCTTGTACCTGAGCATATTAAATTCGACTCAGAAATGAATGTTTTAACGCAATTACATCATGAGGATATAAGTGGTAGTATTGATATACAAATTTATAGTTTTTCAAGATTGGCATGGTATTTATTGAAAGACACGGGTGTTCTTGTGAAACAGCAATTAAGTAAAATTGGGTTAAGTATGCTTGTTCGTCATGTTTTATTGGAAAAACAATCTGAATTGGTTTTTTATCGTACACAAATTAATAAACAAGGGTTTATTAAGCAGTTAACAGATTTATTTTTAGAATTTCGTTCGGGTGCCATTTCACAAGAAGATTTTTATACCTTTTTTAAAGAAAAACCGAGTGATACAACAGAAAGCCAAGAAAATATGTATGTGAAGATGCAAGAACTAATGCTTTTGTATCGAGCATTTAATGAAAAATTAATAGGTAAGTATATTGAGAAAGAAGATTTATATACCCAATTAGCCGAGCATATTTATACAATGGATTTATCAAATACAGCCATTTATATTGACGGTTTTGAACGTTTCTCTGCAAAGGAACAACAAATTATCCTTGCTTTAATGAAAAAAACATACAAGGTATCAGTAACATTGCCTCTATCCAAAAAAGCAAAGGAAAAAACACCATTAACGCTTATTCCAATGATAACAAGAGAAAGATTAATTCAATTAGCACAAGAAAATAGTGTACGTATTTCAGAAGTTGATGTCACAAAAGGATATGAGCGTTATAGTGAAAATATGCAGAAAATAGTTTCTTTTTGGGAAGAAGCCTTTCAGTCAGTTGAAAGAAAAGATAATGATGTAATAAAACAAGACGCTTTATTTATTCAAGAGTATGACACTAAACAAGAAGAAGTAACAGCCGTTATCAATCAGATAAGTAGATTGGTTGCGACAAAGCACTATCGTTATAAAGATTTTAGTATTTTGATGCGACAAGTTGAAGATTATGAAATGATTTTAAAACCTTTGTGTCATGAAAGCCAAATACCTTATTTTATTGATAATGCTGATACCATGGCATCACATCCTATTTCAGAATTTTTAGCATCTTTATATGCCATTCAAAAACGAAATTGGCAATATGCGGATATGATGCGATTATTGCGATCAGATTTATTAGAGATAGGTGCGCAAGACGATATTGATGTGTTTGAAAATGATTTATTAGCAAATGGTTATGTCGGAAAACGTTGGTGGATTGAGGATAAGGAACAATGGAAGTATGAACATATAAGAGAACGTATTGTCGGTATATTGCTTCCGTATATTGAAACATTAGAGCAGGCAAGTACGATGAAAGATGCAGCAGTTGCTTTATACATGCTTTGTAAGGAGCATGGAGTAGTTTCAAAAATAAAGCAGTGGCGAGATGATTTCATTGCTCAAGGACAGTTGGAAAAAGCACGTCAACATGAACAGGCATGGCAGACGTTTATCCAATTATTAGATGAATTTGTGATGGTTCTAGGAAATATACCATTTGATTTACAAACATTTTATACGGTATTATCGAGTGGCTTTGAAGAGGCGGAGTATAGTTTAGTACCTCCTACATTGGATACGGTCACTATTTCAAGTTTAGACGGTAGACGTGCCACGACTAAAAAAATGATTTTTGTTTTAGGAGCAACGTCTAGTCAATTTCCAAAAATATATGATAATAAAACATTGTTATCAGACGAAGAAAGACATCGGTTAACGCAAGTGTTAGCACCGGGGCATTATTTACAATTAGATACGCTTGATCGCACAATGGTAGAACCTTTTGTTGTGTATCAATTATTGGCGAGTGTAACAGAACAATTATATTTATTTTATCCAAAAACACATGAGCAAAAATCGACATATATAGAAATGTTAGAAAAGCGTTTTGATACACGAATGACGCCTCAATTATTAGGAAAAAGCAAACAAGTGATACGTTATTTAATGAAACAAATACGAACACATTATGATACGGATAGTACTTTATCTTTAATAGATAGATACTTAATTGCATTTATGCAACAAACGACGCCTTATCATGAAGTATTTAAGCCATTGATGAAGAGTTTTGAGTATCGCAATGTTCCGGTTCATTTAAAGAATGCTTTAGAGTTATATCAAGGGCATTTATACTTATCTGTTTCTCAATTAGAAAGTTATTTCAAAGATCCGTACAGTCATTTTTTACAGTATGGCTTAAAGTTAAAAGAAAGACCTGTGTTGTCTTTAACACCGGCAGATGTAGGGAATGTTTTTCATGATACGTTGGATATATTTTTTGAACAAGTGGAGCAGTACGAACAAGAGATTGATACATTGATTGATCGTGCATTGACGACTGTTTTTGATAAACCACAGTACCGATTGTTTCAAATGACGAAAAGTATGGCTTTTTCAAAAGAATTATTAACGGATACGTTGACACACGTGATGCAACAATTATATCAAGCTAAAAAGCAGACCAATACACGTGTTATTGCGACGGAACAAGTTTTTGACACAAAAGGGTCGACAGGACTGATTTTACCAAAAATTGATTTGTTATCGGATTATACGCTGTCTTTACGAGGGAAAATAGACCGGATTGATGTTGTCAATGGGGATTATTTAAGTGTTGTTGATTATAAATCAAGTGCAAAACAATTTGATTTAAGCCGTTTTTATGAGGGATTATCGTTACAATTGATAACCTATTTATATGTGCTCGAACAAAATAAAAAGCAGTTGCATTTAGAAAACACAAAAACGATGGGTGCTTTTTATTATCATGTAGGCTATCCTTATGAAAGAGTGAAAACCAAAGCATTCGATATGACGGATTTGGCATATACGCAAGAAAAATTTAATGGTATTTTATCATTATCTGTAGAAGATGTGGAAAAAATCCCAGATGTATCGATGTTTTATAAGGTCGGTTTAACAAAATCAAATACATTTAATAAAACAAAAACTATGCCAACAATAGAATCACTAGATACTTTTTTTGACTTTTTAATATGGAAAATAAAACAAGCTGGGCAACGCATTTTAGCTGGTGATATTCCTTTATCACCTATTAAAGATGAACCATTTACACCGTCTTTAAATGAGTTTAGAAGTATTTCTTTATTTGATGCTACTTTACCAGAAAATCAATATCGAAAATTATTGTCAGTAGAAGATGTGTTACAAGCAATGAAAGAAAAGGGAGTGAATGCAGATGATACCAGTCAAACCAACTAATGTAACCTTTACAGATTCGCAATGGGAGGCAATTTATGAAACGGGTAGTCATATTTTAGTTTCAGCATCTGCTGGCTCGGGGAAAACAACCGTTTTAACGAAGCGTATTGTTGAAAAATTAAGACGTGGAACGAAAATAGAAGAATTGCTTGTCGTGACCTATACAGAATTAGCCGCTAAAGAAATGCGTGAGCGTATCGAAAAAGAATTAAAAAATGTTATCAATATTGAAACAGATGTCGATACAAAGCGTCATTTACAAATGCAATTAAGATTGTTGCCACAAGCAAATATAAGCACCATTCACGCGTTTTGTTTAAAAGTGATTCGTAAACATTTTGCTAGTGTGGATATGGATCCTGTTTTTAGATTGATGACAGATGAAACAGAAATCATGCTTTTAAAAGAAAAAGTATGGCATGAGTTAAAAGAAAAGCTCTATGATAGACAGTCATTTAGACAGTTGGCAAAAGCTTACTCAAGTGATAAGTATGATGATAAACTAACAGATCTTATTTTTTCGTTGTATGATTTTTCAAGAGCAAATGCCAATCCAGATGAATGGTTGAAACGCTTAGCGTCTTTATATAATATGGATAATTTAACAGACAGTGTTTTATTTCAATCACTTATTAAGCCTTATGTTATTTCTATGTTAGAGGATGCGGTTTTTCAATTAGAGCAAGGGATACAATGCTTAAATGGGGATGAACGTTTGGATAAAGTCACATGTTTACTCTCTGATGAAAAAGTGTTGATAGAGTATGTTTTAAATAGTTTAGTTGAAAATAAGGATTATGATAGTGTCTATGCGGCAATAAAACAAATTGAATTTTTACGTTTTCCGTCTATCAAAAAAGATAGCGATGTAAAAGAATTTTCGGAACAGGCTAAAGTATATCGTGATAAAGCGAAAAAAACGGTAGAGAATATGATTGAAGCTGTTTTTTATTGTCAAGAGCAGGTTCACCTTGATTTATTGCATAAGATTTTGCCGTATATTGATGAAATGATTGATGTTGTGACCTTATTTTCAAAGGCGTATGCACAAGAAAAGAAAGAGTATAATGTGCTTGAATTTAGTGATTTAGAACATATTACATTGTCTATTTTAGCACCGATGCATAATGGAAACCGACATATTAGTCCGGTAGCTTTAGAATATCAAGAATTATTTGAAGAAATTATGGTAGATGAGTATCAAGACGTCAATCGTTTACAAGAAACTATTTTATCGTATTTAACCAACGGGAAAAATATGTTTATGGTAGGTGATGTCAAGCAGTCTATTTATTCTTTCCGTTTAGCTGATCCGAGTTTATTTTTAGAAAAATATCTTGCTTTTGGAAATGAACAAGGTGGAAAACGTATTATTTTAGCAGAAAATTTCCGTTCAAGAGGGGAAGTTTTACATGCTACGAATTTTATTTTTCAACAAATTATGGATCAACAAGTTGGAGATATGGCGTACGACGATGATGCCATGCTTGTTCAAGGAAGTCAGGCTTATGCAGATGGTAGTGGATATGAACTTTCTGTTTTGTTATATGAAAAAGAAACACATCAAGAACAAGAACTGGATATGGATGTATCAGAAATGTTTAAAATTGATACAAAAACAGAAGGTGAAATCGTGATGGTTGCCAAGGAAATAGAGCGATTGATACAATCAACATTTTTAGTTCAAAGTACAGAAAAAGAAAATGGTAAATTTAAGCAACGTCCGATTACGTATGCTGATATTGTGTTATTAGTGCCGACAAAGAAAAATAATGTTGTCATTCAAGAAATTTTTAATCGGTATCATATTCCGATTCAGATTGATGAAGCAGAAACTTATTTCCAACGAACAGAAATTATGATTATGATGTCATTGTTAAAAATAATTGATAATCCGCATCAAGATATTCCACTTGTTTCTGTTTTACGTTCTCCATTGGTTGCATTAGATGAAAATGACTTAGCAGCTATTCGTATCAATCAACGTACCAGTGGATATTATGAAGCTGTTCAATCTTTTGTTGCTGATTTTGAGCGTGGCTCATTACCTCAAAATGCTTTTCATGAAGCGATTTATAAGAAATTAGTACGGTTTATGGAACGATTAAATACATGGAGATTTATGGCAACAAAAGAGTCTTTAGTGTCGTTAATTTGGCATATTTATCAAGAAACATATTTTTTAGACTATGTATTAGGTTTGCCGTCTGGTCGACAAAGACAAGCGAATTTACATGCTTTATATGAACGGGCAAGGGAATATGAGCAAACGGCATTTAAAGGATTGTTCCAATTTGTTCAGTTTATTGAAAAAATGCAAGAAAAAGATAAAGATTTATCCGAAGCATCTTTGTCTACTGGAAATGAAAATGTTGTTAAGTTGATGACCATTCATGCAAGTAAAGGTTTAGAATTTCCAGTCGTGTTTGTATTAGACTTGAATAAATCGTTTAATAAAAGAGATAGTCAATCCAGCTATGTCTTTACCGAAAAATATGGTATTGGTACAGACTATTTTGATATTGAGAAAAAATTTCAATTTCCGACACTTGCTCGTTTTGGCATGAGCCGATATAAAGAGAAAAAATTATTGGCAGAAGAAATGCGTAAATTATATGTGGCATTAACAAGAGCAAAAGAAAAATTATATTTAGTTGGAAATTGTGTCAATGAAAAAGATTATTGGGAAAAATTATCCGGTATTGCTAGTTATAATGAAGTTGTGTTACCTTCGGGAAGTCGTTTATCTAGTCAGAGTGCATTATCTTGGATAAATATGGCACTAGTGCGTCATCGTATGGCAGAAAATAATTATTTACCAGTCTATACATATCCAACTGTACTGTTACAATCACCGATTCGTTTTACCATTCAATTTTTTAAAGAACAGGATTTAATGATAAACCAATCCGAAGTGTCTGATATAAAAACAGTGACTGAATGGGTGCAGGAGCAGGTAATAGACGTATCTCATTCGGAGGATATGCAAGATATTATTCAAACGATTGAGCATGTGTATCCATATATGGCTCAAGTGCAAACGACAACCTATCAATCAGTATCTGAATTGAAGCGTATGGTAGAAGATCCAGATTTGCTTGAGATGCAACCTTTAGGTCAAGGTAATCGCTATGTTAGTGATGATTTAATGGTACCCATGTTCATGAAGGAAGATACGGTAACAAATACAATGATAGGAACGGCTGTTCATTTAGTTATGCAAACAATATCTTTAGAACAGACTGTTACAATGCAGACGATTGATACACATATTAATCAATTCGTTTCAAAAGGGCTAATGACACAAGAGGTTGCTGAAAAAATAAATCGTTATAATATTTTGCGTTTCTTCTCAACGGATTTAGGGCAGTTAATGCTGAAACAACAGAGATTATTACACCGAGAAGTGCCGTTTTCGTTAGCGGTCAATGCACATCTTCTGTTTCAAAGTATGGAAAAAACAGATGAAAAAGTGTTGATACATGGGGTTGTTGACGGCTATATAGAATACGACGATGAGATTATTTTGTATGATTTTAAAACAGACTATATTGGACAAAATATAACGGTAGAAACCATTATGAATCGTTATCGTCAACAAATGAATGTTTATGCGACAGCCTTAACCTCTATTTTACATAAGCCGGTTACAAAAAAATATTTATGTTTATTAAGTATTGGAGAAAATGTTTTAGTTGATTAACTTAGATATAACCCGCCAGCTATGCTGTTAGGCATAGCTGGCGGGGTGTGTTATTTATTTTTAAATTTTTGGAAATAGCATTATTAAAAATAGGTTATTTACAAAAAAATAGAAATTTATATCTTGAAACACGATTATTTTCAAATTTTTGAAAATAATCGTGTTTTGATGTATAATCATCTTGAGGTGATTATATGGAATTTGTATCAAGACCTATGTATCTTGAATTTTTACAAAGACATAAAGATAAACCAATCATTAAAATTGTGAGTGGCGTTAGACGTGCTGGGAAATCTGTTTTGTTTACACTTTTCAAAAAAAATTTAATGGAAAGTGGTGTTTTCGAAGAACAAATTATTTCTGTGAATTTTGAAGATTTAAGTTTTTATGAATTGCGTGATTTTAAACGATTGTATGCGTATATTCAAGAGCGTTTGATAGAGAATAAAAAATGTTATATTTTTTTAGATGAAATTCAACATGTACCTAATTTTGAATTAGTAGTAGATAGTTTGTTTATTAAACCTAATGTGGATATTTATATGACAGGTTCAAATGCCTATTTTATGAGTAGTCAGTTAGCAACTAATTTAACAGGACGTTATGTTGAATTAGAAGTTCTACCACTATCTTTTTCAGAGTACATACAAGGATTGTCAAATAAACAAGACCATATTGTACTATCAGATGCTTTTAATCAATACGCATTTAGTGCTTTTCCATATCTTTTGCAAACAGAAAACTTTTTAGAACGTGTGGAATATTTAAGAGGTATTTATCATTCTGTTTTAGTGAATGATATTGTATCACGTATAGGAAATCCTAATACGTCATTATTAGAAAGAATTATTCGAACATTGTTGAGTAATGTTGGAAGCTTAGTATCAACCAATAAAATAAAAAATACATTGATAAGTCAACATGTGACGATTTCTCATAGTTCTTTAGAAAATTATCTTGAAGCATTAACAGATAGTCTACTTTTTTATGCTGTTCCACGCTTTGATGTAAAAGGGCGAGAGTTATTGCAACGTCTAGAAAAATATTACACTGTCGATTTAGGATTTCGACATCTATTATTACCAGATCATCAGGAAGATTTTGGACATCTTTTAGAAAATATTGTGTATTTAGAATTGCGTAGAAAATATGCGAAGGTATATGTTGGAAATGTTGGGAAATATGAAGTGGATTTTGTGGTTATCACAGATAAAGGAACGTATGCTTATTATCAAGTCAGTGAAACAACTTTAGCACCCGAAACACTTGAACGGGAGCTACGTCCATTAAGAGAAATCAATGATCAATTTCCAAAATATTTATTAACAATGGATACAATACAACCAAGTGCCAATTATAACGGAATAGAAAAAAAGAATATTATTGATTGGTTGTGTGAATAAGCATGTTTTTATGATAAATAAGTATTTTGAATAGAATACATAAATAAGGAAAGACAATCTCATTATCTTTCCTTATTTTTTGTCAAAATAATGATTATAAATGACTGAAAATGATTGATTTTGATTGAGAAATCGTTATAATAGGTGGTGCATAGGAAAGGGAGGGCTGTTTTATGTTGGCAACGGAAAGACATCGTTTGATTTTAGACTTATTAGCACATCAAAAGAGTGTCACGGTACTTGAATTTGTGGAAACATTAAAAAGTTCACAGGCAACCATTCGACGAGATTTACAGTATCTTGAAGAAAAGAGAAAACTAAAGCGAGTACATGGTGGAGCAGAATGTTTAACGCCGTCTAGTGAAGAAAGTTTACTGACCGATAAATTAGCGTGGTATACAAAGGAAAAACAAGCGATTGGTAAATATGTTGCAACGCACTTTTTATCGCAAGTAAAAAGAATTTATTTAGATGCGGGATCAACAACACACAATATTATTCCTTTTTTAAGTGCAACAAAGCATGAAGTGATTACCAATGGGGTACATCATGTGAGTGCTTTGTTAGAATATGGTATTCCAACGTTATTAGTTGGAGGTCAATTAAAACAAACGACACAAGCTATTATTGGGAGTGTGGCGTTACAGCAATTACAACAATATCAATTCGATATGGCTATTTTAGGAACAAATGGTATTGATTTTTCGTTTGGTTTCTCAACGCCCGATTCAGAAGAGGCAATGATTAAACAGCTCGTGAAAAATCATGCCAATCAAACAATTATTGTATCCGATTCATCAAAATTCGATAAAAAATCATTTCATCAATTTGCGACGTTTGAAGATACTTTGTTGGTTGTCGATAGTTGTCCTAAAAAATATCAGCGTTACCACAATATTTATACAGTGAAGGAGGGATAACATGCTTTATACGATTACATTTAATCCAGCCGTTGATTTAGTGATAAATGTACCGAGTGTTACCTTGGGCGATTTAAACCGCTCCCTAGGAGAAAATTACGTTGCCGGTGGCAAAGGTATCAATATGTCTGTTATTTTAAAACGTTTAGGATTTGTGAATACAGCAGTCGCATTTTTAGGTGGCTTTTCAGGAACGTATATTCAGTCAGAATTAGAAAAAGACAATATTATAGTGAAACGTATTGAGATAGACGGTATTACACGTATCAATGTGAAATTAAAAAGTCAAGAAGAAACAGAAATCAATGCGAATGGTGCATACGTTTCAAAGGAGAAATTTGAAGAATTGTACACGTATTTTGAAAATGTCTTGACGAATGAAGACACAGTCTTTTTAGCAGGGAATAAAGCACCGGGCATGACAAGTGAACATTATGTGATGATTGCTAAACTATGTCAAGAAAAAGGTACAAAATTAGTACTAGATACAACAAAAGAATTATTAACACAATGTTTGCCGTATGAACCATTTATTATTAAGCCAAATCATCATGAATTAGGTGAATTGTTTGATGTTGTGATTGATAGTGAAGAACAAATTATCCACTATGCAAGACAATTACAAAAACAAGGTGCAAAAAATGTACTTGTTTCTCGTGGGAAAGAGGGTTCTTTGTTAGTCACAACAGACGGTCAGATTTTCACGGCTAATGTACCTAAAGGGACGGTTGTGAACTCGGTAGGAGCAGGGGATTCTATGTTGGCAGGATTTATGTCCTCTTACTTACAAACAGGAGATTATATGACTGCACTTAAACAAGGTGCAGCTACGGGAAGTGCAACAGCATTTTCGGTAGGTATTGCTACATTAGAATTGATTGATACATTATTACCACAAATAACAGTGACTAAAATACAATAGTAGAAAGGAATATATATGAGATTATCAGAATTATTTATAAAAGATGCAATGACATTAGACTTGCAATCAACAACAAAAGAAGAAACATTATCCGTTTTAGCAAATCGCTTTGCACAAGTTGGAGGTGTAAGTGATGTTGAGGGGTATGTAGAAAACTTGAAAAAGCGTGAAGCACAATCCACAACAGGTGTGGGAGATGAAATTGCGATTCCTCATGCACAACATGTTTCTATTCAAAAACCAGCGATTGTTTTTGGACGTTCTTCACAAGGGATTAACTGGGAATCATTTGACGGTCAACCTGCTAAATTAGTGTTTATGATTGCTGCTCCAGAAGGTGCAGGTGGCGAACACTTGAAAGCTTTAGCAAGTTTATCAAAAGTATTGATGAATATGGATGCAAAAACAGCTTTATTAAATGCACAATCTCCAGAAGAAGTTATTTCTGTGATTGAGCAGTTTGAAGAAAAACCAGAAGAAGCACCTGAAATGGTAGAGGAAGCATCAAAAACAGATGCGTATGTTTTAGCTGTTACAGCTTGTCCAACTGGTATTGCACATACTTTTATGGCAGCAGAAAAATTGGAACAAGCAGGTAAAAAAGCAGGCATCAAGATTAAAGTTGAAACAAATGGCCAAGGTGGTATTGGTAATCGTTTAACAGCAAAAGATATTGAAGAAGCGACAGCGATTATCGTTGCGGCTGATAAAAATGTAGAAATGGCTCGTTTTAATGGTAAACCTGTCATCGTAACAAAAGTAGCGGACGGTATTCATAAAGCGGATGAATTGGTAGAGCGTGCGATGAAGGCAGATGCACCAATTTATAAAGCAGAAGATATTCGTGAAACAATGGGACAAGATGTTGTCAATGAAAGTTTAGGGCGTAAAGCGTATAAGCATTTGATGAATGGTATTTCTCATATGTTACCATTCGTTGTAGCAGGTGGTATTTTTATTGCGATTTCGTTCTTCTGGGGTATCAATGCGTTTGATCCAAAAGATGCGTCTTACAATGTAGCTGCTCAATTTATTTTCACATTAGGTAAATTGTCATTTGCAATGATGTTACCAGTTTTAGCTGGTTTTATTGGTCATTCTATTGCCGACCGTCCAGGTTTAGTTGTTGGTTTTATGGGTGGTATTTTAGCGAATCCGGGTGTGTTATCTGATTCCAATGGATTGGTAGAAGCATCACATATTCAACCGTCTGGTTTTTTAGGTGCATTAGTTGCCGGTTTCTTAGCAGGTGGTATTATTATATTCTTGCGTAAAGCATTTGCATGGTTACCAAAATCATTGGAAGGTTTAAAACCAATTTTCTTATTCCCTATTTTTGGAACACTGATTATGGGACTTTTAATGATTTTAGTATTAAATGCACCAATGGCAGCTATTACAAATGGTTTAACAACATTTATTGATTCTATTCCGACAGAATTAAAAATGGTTGTTGGATTTGTTGTCGGTGGTATGATGGCGATTGATATGGGTGGCCCAATCAATAAAGCAGCATATGCTACTGGAACAGCTTTAGTAACGACAGCAGCGGCTGGTGCTGGTTCAGATGTAATGGCAGCTGTTATGGTTGGTGGTATGGTACCGCCAATGGCAATTTTCTTCTCTGCTTTAATCAAAAAAGATTTATGGGAAGAATCTCAACGTGATAGTGCATTAGTAAACTGTGTCATGGGTATGGCGTTTATTACAGAAGGTGCTATTCCATTTGCGGCATCAAATCCAGCTAAAGTTATACCTGCTCTAGCTCTTTCAAGTGGTGTTGCCGGTGCATTAAGTATGTTATTAGGTGCAAGTAGCCGTGTACCACATGGTGGATTCTTTGCTTTAATGACAAATGGTATTATCAATCCGTTTGGATTTTTTGCAGCATGGATTATTGGTTCATTATTAGGTGCAATTTTATTGATTGTATTTGTAGGTAAAAAGAAAGCATAGTAAAACATAACGCTACCCACGGAAACATTCGTTTCCATGGGTAGCGTTTATTTATGATTAATGCGTAAAAAATCCTATTTTTTGAGGCCCTAGTTCAAGGTTCATTGTATCGAAAAATAGACGAATAGAACTGTATAGCCCGTAGTGATAAAAAGTACCTTTGTGTAATGGTGTATATAATGTCACACTGTCAACAAGGCTTTTTTCTTTTTCTGTTAAGTGAATGCCACCGTTTATAGCATGATTGTCATAGGAAATTGTTTGTCCTGTTTTTAAGTGTATGGTTTGTCCGGTAGGTTTTGTTGCTGCTTCTATTTTATGTTGAAAAAGAAACGGCAGACAAAGACAGGTAAGTAAAACATATTTTTTTGTTTTCATAGTCATTTCCTCACTTTCTTATATTTATTATACACTTAATATATGAATATATAGAGTGGAAATAGTGAGTTTTTTGTTTTTATTTAAATGATAGAAAGCGTATTGCTTTCTATCATAAAGATTTTAGAGCAATACGCTTTTTATGAGGTCTAGTTTGATAATATTGGAACATTTGATAAACTCATATTTTTTAAGAGAGTTTTTCATCGTTGTTTTTATTCATAAGGTTCAACGTGAACATCGGTAAAGGTTACACCAAATTGTTCACTTAATTCTTTTTCTATGGTTTCAGTCACATCATGACTTTCTTTTACCGTTAAGTGTGCATTCATTAAAACTGTGACGTCAACATAAATATTTGCTCCGTAATGACGTGCTTTTATGGAGCGGACGTCATGTATTTCGGGGTGAGATAAAATGAGTTTTCTAAATGGTTCTAATTGTTCGGTATCAAAGCCATCAGACAGAGCGAAGGCACTTTCTTTAAAGACGGAAAAAGCGGTATTTAAAATAAAGGCAGATACAAAAATCGCCATGATACTATCAATCCAATACCATTTAAACAAAACCGCAAAGAAAATAGAAATAGCGGTTGATAAACTGGTAAATGCATCAGCTAAGTTATTTTGTGCAACGGCTTTTAATCCCATGGATTGAATACGGTTTGCAAGGCGATGATTATAAAAATAAGTTGCAAACATTAAGGCACTGGCGAATATGCCAATGGCTGCTAGGCTTAAATCAAAATTAGGTTCTTCTTGTTGAACTAGTGATGTGAAAGAGGAGAATAATACTTGTAATCCGATAAAACACATAATAAAAGAACTCATTAAACTAGAAATACCTTCTACTTTCCAGTGTCCGTATTGATGTTCTTCATCGGCAGGTTGTTTTGCCAATCGGATACCGAAAAAAACGGCAACGGAGGATAATACGTCGGTAAAGTTGTTCCAACCGTCAGCGGAAAGTGCCGATGATTTGAAAAGAGTACCGAGAATAATTTTTAGTGATGCAATAACTGTATAGATAATGATACTAATAAGTGTCCCTCGTTCAGCGAGGGTTAAATGGTCGTTTTTAAGTTGCATACTTATCCCTTTCTACATGAAAAAACTAGAAACCACGTGATTTCTAGTAGCTTTAAATGATGTCTTTATTATATCAAAATTTCTTGTTTTTGAATAGTTTTAGTATCTGTTTAAAGTATGTTATAATAAAGAATATTCATAACAGTGAGGTGATGATATTGGCATCACGTATGGAAAAAAATCATGGGAAAAAACGAGAGCTAGAAGAAAAAACGCTTTTCAAAGATCCTGAAACATTAACACCAGAAGATAGACAGTTATTAGATGAGATGTACCAAGCACATCTTAAAGAGCAAGAACAAAGAGAAAGAGAACAATATAAAATCAATCGATTAAATGATATGAACCGATTTTTAAATTGGGGCATCGTTATTGTCAGTATTTTATTATGTATTGTTTTATATGTTGCATTTACGATTTTGAAATAAATAACATTTTACAATGTTTTACAAATAGCGTTATATCAACGTTTATCACTATTGATAACCCACATAAAAAATTACATTTTATATAAACTCTTGGTCATTTCTTGGTCAAAAACAATACACACAACCACAGTCAAAAAAGGATAATAACACATATAAAAGCCCTCATGTTCACGCATGAGGTTTTTTATTTTAAAGGGGTATTTGTACAAGGAAAGGCTAGTCGTGGTCTATAAGCACATGCTTTTTTATTATTTTAGTATGGGGCATTAAACAAAGAACACAATAACGAGCGACTGTATACATAGGTTTGCTTATGCTTTAGTGCTTGCTATTGTGTTGTTTGTTTTCTCTTTGTTCGTTCTCTGTTACTGTATCATCAAACAGCTATATCTTTTGTGTTTGCTCGTTCTCTAATGATTGGTTGCAAGATATTCAATACTTCTTGTATAACTTCATAACGCCCACAAATACGCTTATCTTTTAATAATTGCATATTGAAGAATATGTCTTCTTCCTCACGCCGATATTTCAAGTACAATACTTCTAATGTATCCATGCAACCACCTCATTTTATATTATTTTTTCATGCTCCTATTATACCATAATCTCATACGTTCAACCTTTAAACGCCTTTATGTGCTGTCATAAGTGCTTTACCACTGTTTCAAAAAATGAAAATGGTTTATATAGACGATAAAAGAGCCTTACACTTATGATTTTTCACCCCCTTTTTAAAAAAAGGTCGCCCACTTGGAAAAAGCCCTATTCCTCGGTTTTCAATAGGTCGCTTTACACTTTTTTTAGAGTGGGGGGCATATGCTGATTGTCGTGTCATTTTTACCACTTTTTTTACATGTATTTTTTTACTAAAAAATCAAATGGTACAAACGTTGATATAATAACGTTTCTAGCACTTTTTACACTCCAATTCAACATAATGTAGCAATTTCAAAACCCTTGCTACGCTTGCTTTCATAGCTTGAGTTAAACATATCTTATATTCTGTTTAATTCACGAACTCCCTCAAAAACCTTTATTTAAAAACCTTTTTAGAGTATGGCATATCCCCAATTAACATATTATTCATTATGTTTAATTGATACTTAAAAAAGGGTTATTATGCTTTTGTTGGTATGTTTTCATAAGTTTTACATTTCCTACTGAACACGCTCCCCCCCTCACGAGAATTTTTTTGAATTTTTGAACAGGCATGACCCCTCACCGCTCCCACTGTGGAAAATAATTACGAAAAATTTTGAGTGGGGCTATCTATAAAGTTTTTTATAGCGTATAGCAACGCATGCCATGCTTACAGACGCATTATAAGAGCAATTCAATACACAATGCGTATAACTGTACGTCAAACACGCACACAATCACGTTATCCTATTGTATTTAATCTATCGTTTATGTTTCTTTCCCTTATTATCTACATGACAGTTAATGATGTAAAACACACCCAACACAAAATGTATATTATTAAAAATATTCATTCTAAAACATTTGATTTATACAACATAAAAAAGCAGTCTTTGAAGATGATACACAATGTTTTTTTAGTATTCATATACTTGTCTATATCAACCTAAAACATGAACCGTTAGACAATTAAATGAATTACTTAATCTAACGGCAACCCTAGCTAGCTTAGTTAATTATTCAAATCATTAAAAAATAATACCTACAACGCATTTTTACATCGCCTAATGCATTTATACCTTTCTTGTCTGAAAATAGCATTTAGCTATTGTTTTTTTAATTCTAGCAATAGATTTAGTCGTTAGCCTATTCTCACATACAAACATAACCATGTTGCTAGCGTGATGATATGCTTGTTTTGTTATCCCTAGTTTTTCGTCCATAGGTCGTCCTTGTCTATATATTTTTGTCATTTCAAATGACAAAAACCCAAATCTTTCTAGGGTTGAAAAGTCACTAAAAAAGGGCATTATATTTTACATATCTTAAATTGTGTTAAATATGTTTCAGTCGCTAGAACCCTTTTAAAAACAAGGGTTTTCTAAACATCGCATAAAAACATATTTACAAATTTTTCAAAACGTTAAATATAACCTTTTCCCTTACCCTTTGCTTGACGTCCTTTATGTATTCAAGCCTAAATATCTACCCTAAATCATCATGAGCATTTTACCCTTTATCCTAATTCTTAAAAAATAATGCCTACAACGCATTTTTGTATCGTCTGATGTATTTATACCTTTCTTGTCTAAAAACGTCATTTAGCTATCGTTTTTTTAATTCTAGGTATATAAACAGTCACTAGGTTATTCTTGAATGTTAAAATAGCGTTTAGATTGTTAATTGCTAAAGGTTTATGATGTTGTGCCTTTTATATTATTAAAATAAACTAATAATAAATAACTCCAACGTCTTAAGACGTTGGAGATTGTTTTTTTTATTTTTTATTATTTATTTTCTTTTATTTCTTTTATTTCTTTTATTTCTTTTCTTTTATTTATATTGCAAAAACCCCAGTTATTTACACAAAAAACTACAAAAACCCTAGTTATTGTATACAAAAACCCCAGTTATTTACGCAAAAAACCCTAGTTATTGTATTTTATTTTGCAATAACTAGAGTTTTTTCTACAATAATTTTCTTACCCCTCCCCACAAAAATGTGGCTACCCTCATGAAGAAAACGTCACGAGGTATACGAATATTTTTTCACGGTATGAATTTATTTTCGTAAGGTTGGTTATGTAGCACCTAACAGTGTTCAAATGACAACACAAAAAACACCCTAAAGAATACTTGTTTTAGGGTGCTATTATGTATGAATTTGTCTAATGTTAAAATTGTATGATTATACAATTTCTTAAAGTGTTTCAACAACGTCCGTATCCTTTAATAAATTTAGTCGTTCTTCTATAAAAATTTTAGTCCGTCTAAAACCTTGCATACTCCATATATACCTTTTTTGAACACCTCTTGATGTTAGTATACCATGCTCTTTGTGTATTTGTTCATCAAATAAGTTTACTTTTATGGTTGTTTCAATGATTGTATGTACTTCTTTTTCTGATAAATCGGTCACTTCTGAAATATCTAAATCTAATTTATCATCATATTCAACATAGTACCCTTTATCTCCGTAAATTATCGTGAGTAACACAAACCAAACAGTAATACCATTTGTTCCACATTCTCTTTTTAATCTTCTAATTTTCGTATCGCTAAGGAAATTCACATCTAAAGGAAAATATTTCAAGTTGAGTACAAGTGGTCTAGCCATGTTATTTTTCCTCCGTATCTTCTGTTGTGATTGTGGTTAATTCTAAATGTACCCTTATATCATTTTCCCTATTTCTAAAATGGAGTATGTATGGCTCGTATCGTTCAAAGTCGTTGTATTCTGATGTTTCTAAATCGTCTGCTAGTTCTCTTAAAACATTTGAGATGTATTTATCTTTTTTCATTGTCCTTAGTAAACGTTTTTCGCCATATTTCTTTTTCCGTTTTTTTGTCATTTGTGTTAACCTCTTTCTTTTGATTTCATCATCTTGCTTGTGATGTCGTTGTATACGTCATAGCCTATTATTTTGATTGCTTGTGATAAACTGTTCGGCTTTCTATACCCTTTGTTAAAACAATGATTAAATGTGTTGTCATAAATTTTTGTTGCTCGTTTTTGTCCATAACGTTTTGATAAAACAGCTATGTCTGTTTGTTTTTGTTGTTTTTCTCTGTCTGCTTTTTGGATATACTCCAGTTCTTTTTTTGTATATGTCTTGGCTAATCTATCGTCTAATAATTCTAATAATCTAAATGCAACGGCATAGGTTAAGTTTTGACTGTATGGCTTTGTTTTTTCCACTTCGTCTATAACGTCATTGATAAAGGCACATTTGCCTAAACCAATCAATAAATAATGTTTGTCTATATCGTTTAATTTTTCATTTATCATGTTTTACCTCAGTTTATAGTCTTTTATTTTGTCTATGTTGGTTTAATCGGTCATTATCGTACATATCCGACAAACAAAGTGCGATATTGTCCAGTACATCAACAATCTTCGTTAGTTGTTCGTATTGTGTTTCCATAACCTGTTGTGATAAATTTGCAAACACTTCTTTATTTTTCAAAAATATATAGGTTAAACTATCGACCATGTGTTTGTTCATTTCTACAATGAATTTTGTTTCGTCCAACCGTGAAACGATACCGTTCAATTCTTCTTTTGTTAGCATGTTTTTATCTCCTTTATAACAATTCTTGTTCTCTGTATTCTTTTAAGGATACCTCATCGTTCATATCGCTTAAATAAAGGATTATGGTGTCTAATTCCTCAAGAGATTTTGTTAGTTGTTCGTGTTGTGTTGAGAAAAACTTATCTGCCATACATGCGAACATTGCTGTTTCTTTTATGGAAACATAGGATATAGCGTTTCCTAGGTGTTGAAACATCTCTAGTTGAAGTCTGATACTACTGATACGGTGAATAATTTTGTCCATTTCTCTTTCTGTTAACATGTTTTTGTTCTCCTTTTCTTATTGTGGCACTTGTACATCTTTGATTTATTTGTTACAATACACAAAAAAGGTCATACGCAACGGTATATTCTTTTTTGTGTCATGGTTTATGGTAGCGTGGGGCTATCATAAGCCTTTTTTTATCCTTTTTTGACTGTGGTTGTGACTGTGGTTGCAATCTTTTTTATTCTTTTGTTAATTCAATGATTTTGTAAACATCTTCTATATCGTACCGATACGTTTTTCCTATCTTGATACGTTTTAAGCCTAATCTTCGCCATTCTTGTAGTTGCTTATCGCCAATGTTGAAGTTTTCCATTAAGTCTTTTTGTATGACGTATCGTTCTGCTGGATTGTATATCTCGCTTTTAGCTTGTAGCATGGCTTTTCTGTTAATCGCTAAAAATGAACTGTACAACGCTTTTTGTTGTTCCTCGGGTAAATAGACTTGCAATGGCAAAACGTTTGTTGTTGCACTCATTTTTTGAACCTCCTTATGCTCCTAATACTATTTGTTTAGTTGTTTCATAGTCTGTATTCAATTCAATTAAACTAATGATTAAGTTTTCATACTTGCTATATATGTTTAGTTCTTCTGCTTTTAGCAAGTCTAAAGCCGTTCCTTTACCTTTTCTTGTTACCCTTAGCTGCCTAGCATTCAATCCAGTAACCTTTTTTAGCAATAAGTCCGTCACGGCTTTATAACTCCATGGGTTGTTATAACGCCAGTTCTTTATAGCGTCCATAAGCGTTTTACGTTGAGGTTTCTCTAATGCTCTAGAAATTTTGAAATTCTCTACCTCTTTTCTTAATTCAAAAAACGCTTTTACTAGCTTTTCCTTAAAATCGGCTACTTGTTCGGTGTTCTTTAAAAATGTTATTAATAAAGTTGCTTGTTGTTCGTTTAAAATATAATCTTTTGAATGTTGCCCACTTTTCATAGGTTGGATTTTAAATCCAACCTTTCCAAAACGTTCAATATTTTTTCGTATCGTTCGTGTTACTGTATGTCGTTTTACGTCTGCACAATCGGCTACGATACTAGATAATGTGTAAGGCTCTTTCTTACCGTCTATATAGACCAGTTCCATTTTTTATCTCCTTTCAAAATTATTCTAGGTTATTTTACGGATTTAAAATCCGTAAAATAGCTTGGATTTTAAATCCAACCTCGCTTTATTCTCTCCTCGACCAAAATTTGAGTGCATTTTTTATTTTAAACTCCTTGATACATAAATTGTAACCGTAAAAATACTTTTGAATACTTCTCTTTAAAAAAATATATCCTCAAGCGTGATATTAGGGAATAACGGTAATAATAAGTTTTTGAATATTATTTTTTCCTCGTCTTTAAAATAATTCTTACCGACTTCTTTATTATGATATGCTTGTTTTGTTATCCCTAATTTTTCACCCATTTGTTTTTGATTTAAACCTAACATATTTCTGTAACCTTTTATCTTATTTTTAATATCCATACAAACGCTCCTTTACTTTTGAATACATCTACATTTTACATTTATTTTTCATTTTGTCAATACTTTCATTTACTTTTTTTAAAAAAAAGGTTATTATATACACGGAGGTACTGTAAAAAATGAATAGGAGTAATATAGAAGTAGGCTTACGAATAAAACAAATAAGGCTATCCTTAGGGGAAACTATGGAACAATTCGGTGAACGTTTCAACACTAGTAAAGGCACTGTAAATAATTGGGAAAAAGGTAGAAACTTTCCAAATAAAAAAAATCTCTTAGAAATTGCACAACTTGATAAAATAAGCGTTGATGAATTGCTATACGGTAATATCTTAGAAATAGCTAGAAAAGAAATAAATTCAACAATAAATTTCTATAAAAGCATAGGTTTTAATTATGTTGATTTTGATTACATTAGCCAAAAGGTATTTGATGAGTTTAAAAAAGAATATTCAGCATATACCCAAATTTTTGGCAAGACAAATAATCATACATCTTTTAAATCATTGCCTAAACTAAAAGAAAGAGTAAAGGAAGAAGTACATGCATATACAAGGCATGGACAATTTACTATTTTAAATAGGTTACAAGACAAGCTACTACCTATTTTAAAGTTTATACAAGATACACAACACGACAAAAGACTTAACGACAAACAAAAACAAGTATTAGACAATACAAAAAGAACAATCATAGAATTAGGGCAAAATATGCATGCCGTTCTTTCTGAGGAATTTGAAGAACCCTACATGATGAACTTTTTTGATTTATCTAATAAAAGATAATTTTGATATGAATTATAAACTTAATTCGTTAACCCTTGATGACAACAAACCCATAGAGGAATAACTTACTTATCAACTTTTTTTCATTTTTTTATATTAAGCAATTTTATTATTTATCCTTTTTTGACTGTGGTTGTGTAAGAAAGGAAAAGAAAAAATGATAAAAAAATACACAAAAAAAGATGGTTCTACTGCTTATATGTTTAAGGCTTACCTTGGCATTGACCCAATCACAAATAAACAACGACACACAACACGACGTGGGTTTAAAACCATGAAAGACGCTAAGCTAGAATTAGCAAAATTACAAACAGATATACAACAAAACGGTTTGATGAGTAATGACGTTGTGACCTTTCAAGAGGTCTACGAGTTGTGGTTAGAGGGCTACCAAAACACCGTAAAAGCTAGTACGCTATATTCAGTAGAAAATTGGTTTGAACTACATATACTACCGCATTTTGCCCATTTAAAAATAAAAAAAATAAGCGTGACCTATTGCCAACGCTTTGTTAATGAATTATCAAAATATTACGCTAATTTTTTTACGATTGTTGTATATATAAAAAAGGTACTTGAATACGCCATAAAATTAAACATTATCACAAATAATGTTATGGCAAACATTCAAATACCAAAAAAAACAAAAAAGACTGTAGATAAAGTATATTATGAAAAGAGCGAACTTGCAACTATTTTAGATACTTTAGAACATTCAGAAGATAAACAACTATATACAGTCATTCGCATATTAGCATTCACTGGTATTCGTATCAATGAGTGTCTAGCGTTGAATTGGTCGGATATAGATTTTACCCAAAATACTATTCATATATCCAAGACGGTAGCATTTACAAAAGATAAACTTGTCATACATTCCCCTAAAACAAAGACAAGCGAACGAACGATTACTATTGATAAAAAAACGGCTAACATCATCAAACTTTGGCAAATACAGCAACGTAAAGAAATGTTGATATTAGGTTACAACACAAGCGACAAAAACCAGTTATGTTTTACAACAAACAAAAATAATATACTCTGTTCGGCGTTTATCCGTACAAAGTGGACTAAGTTTACACAAAAAAATAATATTCCATATATAAAATTGCATGGGTTTAGACACACACATTGTTCTTTATTATTTGAAAGTGGTGCAAGTATCCAAGAGGTTCAAAACCGATTAGGTCATTCTGATATAAAAACAACTATGGATATATATGCCCATGTGACTAAAAATCAGCTTGATAGCATGGCGGAAAAATTCCAACAATACATTAATTTTTGAATGGTCTTAGTCATTTCTTGGTCAAAGTGCTTTGCCATATAAACAAAAAAGATTAGAAACCTTGATACAATAGGTTTTTAAACATATTTTATTTTTAAATACTATAAGTTGCATTTACGAAATAGGAAAGGTAGAGAATAGATGAAAATAGGAATTATTGGTGCTATGGCACAAGAAACAGTTTTGTTAAAAACAAAGATGAGTGATATTGTTGAAAAACAATGTTATCATTTAACATTTATTACGGGTCAATTGTATCAACATGATATTGTACTAGTACAGTCCGGTATTGGAAAAGTTAATTCAACAATAGCAACGACACTATTGATTAGTCAATTTGACGTTGATTATGTGATTAACACTGGTTCGGCAGGTAGTCTGAAAAAAGGCTTATCCATTGGAGATGTTGTGGTGTCTAATCAAGTAGCCTATCATGATGCAGATGCAACGGTATTTGGGTATAAAGTGGGACAAATCCCTCAAATGCCATTATATTACAAAGCGAATGAACAGTTAATGGCACACGCACAAAAAGCAATCGAAAAAGTATCTTTGCGAGCTAATGTTGGTGAGATTGTATCGGCAGATACATTTGTAGCTGCTCCGGAAAGTATTGCGCGTATTCAAAAATATTTCCCAGATGCTCTTTGTACAGAAATGGAAGGTGCATCTATTGCCCAAACATGTCATGTATTAGGAGTACCATTTGTTGTGGTACGTGCCATTTCAGATAATGCAGATAATGAAGCACCTGTTTCATTTGATGAATTTATTGTTACAGCAGGTGAAAAATCAGCACAAATGGTCTTAGCGATGTTGGAGGATATGTAATGGAATGTTTAATTGTCATTGATTATACGAATGATTTTATTGATGATAATGGGGCGTTAACATGTGGGGAAAATGGGAAAGCGATTGAAGAAAAGATTATGGAACTGGTTAAGACCTTTAATAAACGTCAAGACTATGTTATTTTTGCGATTGATAAACATGAACGTAATGATGTGTATCATCCTGAAACAAAATTATACCCACCACATAATATTGAAGATACACAAGGTAGAGTATTATATGGAAAACTGGAACAATATGCAAAAGCTCATCCGGAATGTTATCAAATGGCCAAACGCCGTTATTCTGCTTTTTCAGGGACAGAGTTAGATCATCGTTTGCGTGAAAGACATATAGAAGTTATCCATTTATGTGGGGTATGCACAGATATTTGTGTTTTACATACAGCAATTGATGCTTATGAATTAGGCTATAAAATTGTTATTCATGAAAAAGCCGTCGCAAGTTTTAATGAAGATGGACATCGGTTTGCATTAGACCATTTTGAAAAAGTACTTGGTGCAACAATAGAAAGAGGATAGCATGAAAATTTTGTTTATAGGTGATATAGTTGGAAATATTGGTCGTGAAATGCTTGAAGAAACATTACCAAAATTAAAACAAAAATATCGTCCTCAAGTAACCATTGCCAATGCAGAAAATGCAGCTCATGGTAAAGGTATTACTGAAAAAATATATAAGCAATTACTTCAAGCAGGTATTGATGTGATTACAATGGGAAATCACACATGGGATAATAAAGATATTTTTGATTTTATTGACCGTGCGCCAAAACTTGTAAGGCCGGCTAATTTTCCTAAAGCTGTCGCAGGTAAAGGCTATACGATTATTAGCGTGAATCAACTTAAATTGGCTATTATCAATCTTCAAGGTAGAGTTTTTATGAACGCTTTAGAAGATCCATTTAAAATTGGTAAAGAAATTGTGGAAGAATGTCGCAAATATACTCCTCATATTTTTATTGATTTTCATGCAGAAGTAACAAGTGAAAAACAAGCATTGGGGTGGTTTATGGACGGTCTTGCCTCTGCTGTTGTTGGGACACATACGCATGTTCAAACGAATGATGCACGTATTTTACCGAATGGAACAGCATATTTGAGTGACGTGGGTATGACTGGAGCGTATGACGGTATTTTAGGATTAAAAAGAGAAAATATTATCGAGCGATTTCAAACACATTTACCAGCTCGTCACGAAGTGATTGATAGTGGTCGAAAAATTTTATCGGCATGTTTTATTGAACTAGACGATGTGAGTGGTAAAGCGAAAAAAATTGAAAATATTATGATTAATCCAGATAGACAATTATAATAGAAACAACACATTTAAAATTTATGGATAAGAGAATAATGTTAAACGAGTGTTTTTACTTCTTAATATTACTCTCTTACTCTTTTTTCTTGGGATGATAAGGAGGATTTCATGATAGAAACACCATTTAAGCAAGCATTTTTTCATAGTTTACCCATTTGCTTAGGGTATTTATGTCTTGGAAGTGCATTTGCTTTGTTGATGTTACAATCGGGATTTCAATGGTATTGGGCAGTTTTGATGAGTATTGTCATTTATGCAGGCTCTATGCAGTTTGCATTAGTGTCTTTATTAGCAGCACAAACACCATTATGGTTCATTGCGTTGATGACTGTTGTTATCAATGGCAGGCATCTGTTTTACGGTATTCGATTTGTTGAGTTATTCAAAAAAATGGGTTGGAAATATCCATACATGATTTTTTCATTAACGGATGAAACATTTTCTGTCTTACTCGGTGTCAAATTGACAGATGAGCATCAAGATATTGCCTTTTATATTGCGTTATTCAATCATATTTATTGGATTAGTGGGACAATATTAGGATGTATTTTGGGGAATACATTGCCTATTGATATGAAAGGTGTCGAATTTTCTATGACGGCTTTATTCATTGTGATTGTCATTGAGCAGTGGAAGCAATCAATTTCTAAATTGCCTTTTTTAATAGGGGGAGTAACAGGTCTGGCAATGATATATCTATTCGGGACAAAGTATTTTTTGATATATAGTTTATGCTGTATTATTTTTTTACTCGTCCTTTTTTATGATAAAAAACAAGGAGAAAATATGGTATGATATATGTACTACTGGGGATAATGATAGCTAGTTTTGTCACTTTTTTTATTCGTGCAATACCATTTATTGTCTTATCAAAAATGAAAAAAGTACCTAGCTTATTAGAATATTTAAAAGATGTATTGCCACAGGCAATCATGACACTACTTGTGTTGTATTCAGTCAAAGATTATTTATATACAGATACAAAAACAATGTTGACTGTATGTATAATGAGTGGGGTTGTCGTACTTTTACACCTTTGGAAGAGAAACGTACTATTAAGTGTACTAGTGCCAACTATTTTATTTATGATGCTTATTTAAATAAGCGTTCTTTATTATTTTGTGCTTAATTTTAATGACCAACATAGGACGAGATGATGGTAAGTGACTCTTAGCAACACAAGACAACATTTTGTCACATAATGAGTAAAAAATACAAAAAATAAATGGGGGAAAAGGGTAGTATGTAACGAATAATCATAATTTTTGGTATAAAAACCAATAGATATAAACAGCATAGTCTTATCAATCATTAAAGTTAAGAGTGTAGGATACTTACTGTATCTTACAAAAACAACTATTAAGCTGATTATGTAAAATGTATACTTGGTAAAGTATCTACATTTGTTTGGAATGTTATGTGAAGTAAGGAGAAACGAGCCATGACTTATCATTAGGAGGAAGAACAATGAAGTATGGTTATGTACGGGTATCCACAAAAGAACAAAATATAGATAGACAAATGACAGCGATGCTTAAAGAAAAAATAGATAGAAAATATATTTATATTGATAAGCTATCAGGAAAAGATTTTAAACGTCCTATGTATAAAAGAATGGTAAAACGAATGCAAAAGGGGGATGAGTTAGTTATAAAGTCAATAGATAGACTAGGAAGAAATTATGACGAAATCATTGAGCAGTGGCGCTATTTAATTAAGGAAAAAGAAATTGATATTACTGTTTTAGATTTTCCATTATTGAATACTAACTCAGAAATTGACAATATTACAGGTAAATTTATTTCTGGATTGGCACTGCAAATACTGTCTTATGTGGCTCAAGTTGAACGAGAAAACACAAAGCAAAGGCAAATGGAAGGTATCGAAGAAGCAAAGAAAAAAGGAATACAATTTGGTAGACCTAGGAAAAAAAGACCAAGTTATTTTCATGAATTTTATACTTTGTGGAAAAGAAAAGAAATCACAATTCGAGAAGGTGCAAAACAATTAGGGGTATCTAAGACCACATTTCATAATTGGTTGCAAGAGGAATATGAGGAAGCACACGAATTGAATAAATATAGATAGCAAAAGAGGTAAATGGGTACATTAGTATCCACTTACCTCTTTTATTTTAAGCAAAACGTACAAGATATGTGAGATTTGTTTATTTTTCTTTTAAAAGGCTGAAATTTGTATGTCTGCTTGCTTCAAAAATCATGGATGTATCTCGTCTTAATTCACTGTTTTTCTCATAATCTAATTGGAAAATACATGAATATAAAACATCGAGTAAATAGGTGATAGAAGCATCATTTGCATATGTGGCAATTTTAGAATACAAACGTTCTCTAGTAGACATTTTTAAGACGCAATGTGCTAGTTTTGAAATACTGCTTTCTCCAATATTGGTGATGACAATCATAGGAACTTGTTTCCGATGTAATAGTTGAGCAATTTTAACAATAGTTTCTGTTTCCCCAGAATAACTAATGATAATTGCACATTCTTCTTTATTGGCAAGAGTAGCTTCAAACATTGCTTCACCTTGAACAGTATGAACATCCACTCTCTTTTTAATACGAGCCATGTTGTATTTAAATTCTTGAGAAATTAATAGATTATTAGAAAGTGCGAATAAATGTGTGTAGGTTGCCTTTTGTATGATAGATACAGCTTGTTTTAAAGTGGCATAATCGAGTAATGAACAAGTGTCTTCAATGGCTGATTGTTCCAATAAAGCAATTTTTTGAGCTACCTTTAAAAGATTATCTTGTTTTGTGAACGGATAGTTCGCATCAATTTCAAAATGATGATTTTCCCAGTATTTTAATTCATTTAAATAAGCTTCTTTAAAATCACTCCACCCATTAAAATGAAGTCTTTGAGCCACTTTCACAATTGTTGATTTTGAGCTATATGTTTCTTTGGCAATTTGGCTAGTTGATTTGTATTGAATATTCAATTGTTCTTTTAATAAATAGTCTACAATAATTTGTTCACTATTTGTGAATTTTAAGTTTTCTAGTTTTTCTTTAATTAACATGATAACTCCTTAATTTGAGAACAGTGTTCGCAATAAAAACACAAAAAACAAGCAGAAAAAAGAACGGTGTTCGTAAGTGCTTTCATTGTGTTTCTTTTTCTTATCTCTGATGTTATCATACTTTCGTAAAGATAGAAAGCAACAACTTTTTATCAAACATATTATTGTCAAAGAGGTGCTTTATGAATTATAAAGATTTAGCGCAAACGATTTTGAGAGAAGTCGGCGGCAAAGAAAATGTGTCAAGTGTAATACATTGTGCAACACGTTTAAGATTTGTTTTAGTAGATGAACAAAAAGCGAATACAAACGCTCTAAAACAGACACCGGGTGTAGTTGGTGTCGTACAAAGTGGTGGACAATATCAAGTCATTATCGGTAGTGATGTTGCGAATGTGTACCGTCCTTTAGTTGAGTTAGGTGGCTTTAAGGAAGAAAAAGAAGTGGATACTACGCAATCACAAACAATCGGTGCTAGATTGATGGCGACGATTTCTGGTATTTTTACACCAGTTTTACCAGTTATTACAGCAGCTGGTATGATTAAAGCAGTTTTATCTTTATTAGTTGTGTTCAAATTAGTGACAACAAAAGATCAAAACTATCAAATTCTTAACTTTATTGGAGATGCAGGATTTTACTTCTTACCAATTTTCTTAGGTGGAACAGCAGCTCGACAATTTAAAACAAACCAATATTTAGGGATGTTAATGGGAGCATTTTTATTACACCCAACATTTGTCGGTTTAGTAGCAGCAACAAAAGAATCAGGTGCGGGTATTCATTTGTTTGGTTTACCAATTACACCAGTAGGTTATTCAGCAACAGTTATTCCAGTGATTTTATCGGTATTATTCATGAGTTATGTGGAACGCTTTGCGGATAAAATTTCACCTAAAGCCATTAAGTTTTTCTCTGTTCCATTGATTACAGCATTAGTAACATCTGTTGTGACATTTACAGTTTTAGGACCAATTGGTGCGATTGTTGGACAATGGTTAGGTTCATTCTTTAAATTCTTAGAAACATTTGGACCATGGGTTGTACCAACAGTTGTAGGTATTTTCTCTCCATTCTTAGTTATGACAGGAACGCACTATGGTTTAGTGTCTATTGGTATCAATAATCGTGCGACGATTGGGTATGATACAGTCGTACAACCAGGAATGCTTGCATCAAATGTTTCACAAGGTGGGGCAGCTTTAGCGATTGCATTTAAAACAAAAGACGTAAACAAAAAAGCATTGGCATCTTCAGCAGGGATTACAGCTATATTCGGTATCACTGAACCTGCTTTATACGGGGTGACATTACAAAACAAAGCAGCTTTAATCGCAACAATGATTTCAGGTGGTATTGGTGGTTTCTTCTTAGGTATTATGAACGCACGTAACTTCTCAGGTGGTTCACCAGGTTTATTAACCATTACAAGTTATATCGGTGAAAATACATTGTATTACTTGTACGTTGCTTTAGCAGGCTTAGTATTATCTGTGGTATTATCTTTTATCATTACGTATGTTTTGTATAAAGAAGAATCAGTTGAAAAAGTAAGCGAAAATTTACAAACAGATCGTATTGTTTCTCCAGTAAAAGGAAAAGTTATACCATTAAGTGACGTGAGTGATGCAACATTTGCTTCTGGTATGTTAGGGCAAGGGGTTGCGATTATTCCAGAAGAATCAACAATTTTATCTCCAGTTAATGGAGAGATTGTTGCAATCTTTGATACAAAACATGCGATTGGATTAAAAACAGTTGATGGTATTGAATTGTTAATTCACATTGGTTTAGATACAGTGAATTTAAAAGGTGAAGGTTTCAAACTATTGGCAAAAGTAGGCCAAACAGTAGCTGTGGGTACACCACTTGTTGAAGTTGATTTTGATAAAGTTGATGCAGCAGGATACGAACGTGTAACACCTATTCTTGTGACAAATCAAGAAGCTGTAACGTCAATTACGCCAACAGAGAACACTTCTGTATTTGCAGGAGAGGAATTATTTAAAATCAATAAATAGGGAATTTCCCTAAATACGTGTTCCCATTTTTGACTATTTCAAAAATGGGAACCATTTTATAAAGGAGATTATCATGGTAGCGTTAAGAAAAGATTTTTTATGGGGTGGTGCAACGGCAGCCAATCAAGTAGAAGGAGGCTACGATAAAGGTGGCAAAGGATTGGCGAGTGTGGATGTCATTCCACAAGGTGAGTATCGTTTTCCTGTGATGAGAGGAGAGCTATCCTATAAAGATGTACCAGAAGATACCTATTTCCCTGCTAGAGAAGGCATTGATATGTATACACATTACAAAGAAGACATTCAGTTAATGAAAGAAATGGGATTTAAGGCATATCGTTTTTCTGTGTCATGGGCAAGAATTTTTCCAACTGGAGAAGAAGAGCAACCAAATGAAGAGGGATTAGCTTTCTATGAGGACATTATTGATACTTTATTGGAAAATGGTATTGAACCGGTTGTAACGATTTGCCATTTTGATGTACCGCTTCATTTAGTAGACACATACGGTTCTTGGAAGAGCAGAAAAATGATTGATTTTTATGTTCGCTATGCAACAGCACTGTTTACTCGTTTTAGCCAAAAAGTAAAATATTGGATGACTTTTAATGAGATTAACATGTTATTGCACTTACCATTCATGGGAGCAGGTATATCTTTTGAATCAGGCGAAAACAAAAATCAGGTCTTGTACCAAGCAGCTCATCATGAATTAGTTGCAAGTGCATTGGTCACAAAAGTTGCAAAAGATATAAATCCAAATATGCAAATTGGTTGCATGATTGCAGCTGGACAATATTATGCACAAACAAGTCATCCAAATGATGTATTAGATGCGGCAGAAAAAAATAGACATAATTTCTTCTTTGTTGATGTGCAATCAAGAGGGGCTTATCCGAACTATGCATTAAAACAAATGGAACGAGATGGTGTTGTGTTGGAAATGGCATCTGATGATTTAGAGATTTTAAAACAAAACACGGTTGACTATATTGGTTTTAGTTATTATTCGTCACGCTTAACTGGAACATTAGAACAAAATTCAGAAAAAACAAGTGGTAATGTGTTCCCAACACTGATTAATCCATACTTGAAACGAAGCGAATGGGGCTGGCAAATAGACCCAGTAGGTTTGCGTATCACAATGAATGCATTGTATGAGCGTTACAACAAACCACTGTTCATCGTTGAAAATGGGCTAGGTGCCAATGACACAGTTGATGAACATGGACATATTGAAGACGATTATCGCATTGACTATTTACGTGAACATATCAAAGAAATGAAAAAAGCTGTTGAGTTAGACGGTGTTGATTTAATTGGTTATTTGCCATGGGGTTGGATTGATTTAGTATCCGCTTCAACTGGAGAAATGAAAAAACGTTACGGATTTGTTTATGTAGATAAAGACAATACAGGAAATGGAACGCTAAAAAGAACACCGAAAAAATCATTTGATTGGTACAAGCAAGTAATTGCGTCAAACGGAGATGTATTATAAAGCAAATATTTGAACAGTGGATAAACTTAGTTATTCACTGTCTTTTGCTTTTCGTTAAAAAAATTGGACAAAAAGGATATAAATTTTAATAAATAGAAAGATACGGATTTAAATACATTCTTACTATTTGATTTGGAATTTCTTATGTTTTAGACATAACATTTAATGTGAAGGAGAGGTTTTGTTGGTTTGACTATTGTATTGAAAACGATAATAGAGTAGAATAGAAAAGCGTACCTATGGGGGTGGGTACACTTATTGAATTAACTAATGAGAGGAACACAATTAAATGAAAAAACAAATCAATTATATCACATTGATGATACTATTTTTGAGTCTTTTTATGCCGAGTATTTCTGCTTTTGCAACAGGAAGAGATTTAACCAATCAAGTGACATTAAGCGATATAATTATAAAAGACAGCTCTGGTTCAAAACCATTGTCTGGAACAAATAATACACAAACAGGAACTACCAAAACACTAAATGCGAAAGTGTTTTTTACAGGTAAGTATGATTTATCTTCATTAGGTGCTACACTTGCATCTGGCGATTATTTTACAGTAAGTGTACCTGAGTATATTCACTTAGTTTCAGGTTCATATCCACTTATTCATCCAGAAACGAATATTCAGTTAGGGACAATGGTATCTGATTCAGATACAGGAAAAATTACAGTGACCTTTAATGAAAATATTGAACAAGAAGCAAATGTAAAAGGAGCATTTTCTGCAGAATCAACATTGAGTTTACAAGAAGGAAGTAATCAGTTTACATTTCCAGACGGCTCAACGTACGAGGTGGTATATAATTATGTCGAAAATCCTTTAGATGCTTATAAAATAATTGGAGAAAGTATTTTTAAAGTTGGTTATAATAGCAATGAAGAAACACTAGGTTGGTAAGTACGTATCAATCGTCAAAAATATGATTATAGAGATACAAATGTTACGGTAAAAGACAATATCAATATTGAAGATAATACATTAACAACCTATTTAAAAGATTCATTTGTATTAAAAAAAGTAATATTTGATAATCAAGAATCTTTTTTACCAGATGTCACATCTGAAGAAAATATATCAATCACAATGAATAAAGAGGAGTTTGACGCAGCACCTGCTGGAACAATCGCTTTATTAACCATAAAAGACGGTGGAACCGCATTTGAATTAAATTTAGGGAATGCTGTTGGTACAAATAGCTATCTTTTAGAATATCGTACAACAAATCCTGGAGATCAAACAGAAATAAGCAATGCTGTATCGTTATTAGTTGGTGGAGAAGCTCAAAAAACATTTGACTCTTATAGAGGAAAAGATAATACAGCTACTCAACATACTCAAAAACAAATTGCTATACAAAAAGCTGGTGCAACCATACAATCTGATTTAACTGGAAAAATTAAAATCACGAAGTATGATGCTGATGATGCAACAATATTATTAGAAGGTGTTGTATTCGTTGTTACAAAAGAAGATGATACTTCTATTTCTTATGAAATCACAACAGATAGTAAAGGTGTTGCGATTACACCAGAATTAGTTCCAGGAACATATACTATCGTTGAGAAAAAATCTAAAGCAGGATATATTTTAGATGTCAATCCAAAGCGTGCAGAAATGAAAATAGATAAAACACCTGTTCGTTTGAATATTTCTAACAAAAAAGATACTGCTGTTAAACCAGTAGATGTAACGGTAAAAGCTAAAAAAGAACTAACAGGAAAAGCATTAACAGACAATCAATTTACCTTTGAATTGAAAAACGGTGATGCAGTCGTAGCCACAGCGACAAACAAAGCAGACGGCACGATTACATTTACTCCACAATATTTTGATGCAGAAGGAACATTTACTTATACAATCGTAGAAAAAGATGATAAACAAGCCAATGTGACGTATGATGTAACAGAAAAACAAGTCAAAGTCGTGGTAACAAAAGGTGACAACAATCAACTAGTGGCAACTGTCACATATGATGAAGCAGAAACAACACCAGTCTTTACAAACACATATACAGAGCCAAAAGCAACACCGGTAGATGTAACGCTAAAAGCTAAAAAAGAACTAACAGGAAAAGCATTGGTGGACAATCAATTTACCTTTGAAGTGAAAAAAGGTGATGAAGTTGTTGCCACAGCGACAAACAAAGCAGACGGCACGATTACATTCGATACACAACGTTTTGATGCCGAGGGAACATTTACTTACACAATTTCAGAGAAAAATGATAAGCAAGCCAATATCACCTATGACGCAACAGTAAAACAAGTCAAAGTCGTGGTAACAAAAGGTGACAACAATCAACTAGTGGCAACTGTCACATATGATGAAACAGAAACAATACCAGTCTTTACAAACACATATACAGAGCCAAAAGCAACACCAGTTGATGTAACGCTAAAAGCTAAAAAAGAATTAACAGGCAAAGCGTTGGTGGACAATCAATTTACCTTTGAGTTGAAAAAAGATAATGCAGTAATCGCCACAGCGACAAACAAAGCAGACGGCACGATTACATTTACTCCACAACATTTTGATGCAGAAGGAACATTTATTTACACAATTTCAGAGAAAAATGACAAGCAAGCCAATATCACCTATGACATCACAGAAAAACAAGTCAAAGTCGTGGTAACAAAAGGTGACAACAATCAACTAGTGGCAACAGTAACCTATGATGAAACAGAAACAATACCAGTCTTTACAAACACATATACAGAGCCAAAAGCAACACCAGTTGATGTGACGCTAAAAGCTAAAAAAGAACTAACGGGCAAAGTGTTGGTGGACAATCAATTTACCTTTGAATTGAAACAAGGTGATGCAGTCGTTGCCACAGCGACAAACAAAGCAGACGGAACGATTACATTCACTCCACAACATTTTGATGCCGAGGGAACATTTACTTACACAATTTCAGAGAAAAATGATAAGCAAGCCAATATCACCTATGACGCAACAGAAAAACAAGTCAAAGTCGTAGTAACAAAAGGCGACAACAATCAACTAGTGGCAACTGTCACATATGATGAAACAGAAACAATACCAGTCTTTACAAACATATATACAGAGCCAAAAGCAACACCGGTAGATGTAACGCTAAAAGCTAAAAAAGAACTAACAGGCAAAGCGTTGGTGGACAATCAATTTACCTTTGAATTGAAACAAGGTGATGCAGTCGTTGCCACAGCGACAAACAAAGCAGACGGAACGATTACATTCACTCCACAACATTTTGATGCCGAGGGAACATTTACTTACACAATTTCAGAGAAAAATGATAAGCAAGCCAATATCACCTATGACGCAACAGAAAAACAAGTCAAAGTCGTGGTAACAAAAGGCGACAACAATCAACTAGTGGCAACTGTCACATATGATGAAGCAGAAACAATACCAGTCTTTACAAACACATATACAGAGCCAAAAGCAACACCGGTAGATGTAACGCTAAAAGCTAAAAAAGAATTAACAGGAAAAGCATTAACGGATAATCAATTTACCTTTGAATTGAAAAACGGTGATGCAGTCGTTGCCACAGCGACAAACAAAGCAGACGGCACAATTACATTCGATACACAACGTTTTGATGTAGAAGGAACATTTACTTATACAATCGTAGAAAAAGATGATAAACAAGCCAATGTGACGTATGACATCACAGAAAAACAAGTCAAAGTCGTGGTAACAAAAGGCGACAACAATCAACTAGTGGCAACTGTCACATATGATGAAACAGAAACAATACCAGTCTTTACAAATACATATACAGAGCCAAAAGCAACACCAGTTGATGTAACGCTAAAAGCTAAAAAAGAATTAACAGGTAAAGTGTTGGTGGACAATCAATTTACCTTTGAGTTGAAAAAAGATAATGCAGTAATCGCCACAGCGACAAACAAAGCAGATGGAACGATTACATTTACTCCACAACATTTTGATGCCGAGGGAACATTTACTTACACAATTTCAGAGAAAAATGATAAGCAAGCCAATATCACCTATGACGCAACAGAAAAACAAGTCAAAGTCGTAGTAACAAAAGGCGACAACAATCAACTAGTGGCAACTGTCACATATGATGAAACAGAAACAATACCAGTCTTTACAAACATATATACAGAGCCAAAAGCAACACCGGTAGATGTAACGCTAAAAGCTAAAAAAGTTTTAGAAAATAAAATGTTAAATGGGCAAGATTTTATGTTTGTCTTAAAACAAAATGATACAGTTATTGAACAAGTATCGAATAAACAAGATGGTAAGATTTCATTTACACCATTATCATTTGATAAAGTAGGTACATATTATTTTGTGATGAATGAAGTTATTGGAGATAATGCAAATATTACTTATGATATGACACAAATAGCTATTACCATTACAGTGACAGAAGAAGCTGGAAGATTAGTAGCAACTGTTTTATACAATGGAGTATCAGATGAACCAGTATTTGTAAATACATATCATACACCAACAGTACCACCAAAAGAACTACATTCAAGTAAAACAATGACAATAACTACTACACAATCTCGTGAAAACGAGAAACCAGTTTTACCAAAAACAGGAACAAACACAATTTTGTCATCTATATTGATGTTAGTTGGTTTTAGTTTAGTTTTAACATCAGGTATTGTGTATCAGTATCGTCAAAAATCATGATAAATTCATTTAATAAAATAGATTTTTTGTCAAATTGTGGTAGCCAGTTTTACTATTACTAAAACAGAACTAAAAAAGTGTGAAACACCAGGTAGGCGTTTCACACTTTTTATTTTAATTAGGCTCTTCGTCAAATTATGTTGGTGGAGAGAAATAGTGGGTATGTTGGTAGTGAATGGCATTAACCATTCACTACCTTTTTCACATTCTTTTTCTGCCATTGGGAATGGTGTTGTATGATTAAAATACGTAATCTAAAATAGGAAAAACGTCTATAGCCATAGGCAATGCGTTTGATAACTTTAATATGATTGTTGATAGCTTCTGTGATACCGTTTGAATAAGGTGTGGTAAAAGCTTGATAAATACCATTCTGATAGGTTTTAAAAATATCAAATTTCTTTCTAAACCACTCTGGTAATGTCGAGTCAATATGATGAATAACCTCCATAAATAAATCAAAATCTCGCTGTCTATAAGCATATCTCAACTCTTGTACAAACTCATATGCTTGTTTTAAAACAGGACTATAGTCTAATAATCTATCAAGGATTTGTGCGTGTGTCAGATATGTTTTAAAGGATT
>NZ_WNJY01000011.1:0-56686 GCF_010892355.1 Granulicatella sp. zg-ZJ
ACTCACGAGAGATAGCCATTTTTTACAATATAGTTCTTTATTTATCATTTTTAAATGTAAAATCCAACGTATTTTTCAAAACTGGAAAAATACGTTGGATTTTTTAGATATATTGTCAACAGTCTGAGCAACTAGAGAGCACGAAAGTGCTCTCTAGTTGCTTTTTTGTGCTCTTTGAAAAAGAGAAGAGTAGTTTTTAATATATTTTGCACAATAAACAAAAAAATCATGCAAAAAACTAGACTTTTTAGGACAAAGAAAATGTTGTGCTCTTAATAAAAAACATAAGAGAAATCAGTGAAAAAAACGTTTATAAATAAGGGTTTTGAGTTCCGTATAGGGATTATAGCACAATGTCCTAAAAAATCCTACTTTCTCGTACAAAAGAAATGGGGTATATAAAAAAACGTTAACTAAAGGGGTGTAGCGTTTTCCGTTTATGGTTTATAAAAGGGAGGATATACTATTGAAAAAACCAGATATATTTAAAAAAGTTAGTAAATTTAGCATTCGTAAATTTACTATCGGCACATTCTCAGTCATGATTGGAGCATCTTTTATTCTAACTCCAGGATTAGATGTTACAAACCAAATAAGTATTGTTTATGGGGAAGAAGTGGGTAATCCATACGGGAGATTTGCCGAGCACTATCCGGATGGGTCGTTTAAATTAGTTAGAGATAACAGAACATTAGCCGATGTTGATACACATGTGCGATATACACAATATATTTCGACAGATGAAAATGGAAAAAGACATGTTAAATGGGATATTCTTTTTAATACAGGGCATGAACATATGAATAGACCGATGCTATATTTTGTCGTACCAGCAGGTGTCAACGTGACAAGTGTTTCTAAATTTGAAAGACTAAGAGAAGATAGACCGTGGGAAAAACAATGGGAAGTATCACCTAAAGATTGGAAAACAAACACAAGATTTTTAGGGTCTAGAGAAGAGAATACATTTGACAAAGAATGGAACAGCAGGGTTACGTATGGAGGTGGTGATTTAGCAAGATTTTTAAATAATGAAGTTAATTTAAACGATAGTTCAGGAAACCCTTTATTAGATAACATATATATAAATTGGGAAAAAAACGATCATGATGATGCCTATCGAATGATTGTTGAAGGTGATATTGTATCGGAAGAAGACAATGACTTACCATTTGTTACTGGTATGATGTCAAGTTTTGCAGTTCTTAATAGTCGAAAACATAATTATGTTACAGGGAGTACTAGAGCTATTTCTGAACAAACTGTCACAGACACTTATGTTATCACGAATGAGCATCAAACGGTTGAAAATCGCACGCAGTCTGATGCTAAATACGGATTTGAAAAAACGAATGCGAATACATTTGTGTATAAATACAATGTGTTAGACGATATACCGTTGAATACGGATGATTTATTGAAAGAGTTGATTGCGACACCGAAAGAGCCAAACCAACGAACGTTAGAGGGGGTTGAAAAACGAAAAGCAGAAGAAAATCAAGACGGTTATTCTCTTGAAAACAATATCGTTTATAAAAAAGACAACTCTACGATTAAAGTTTTAGATGTGGTTGATCCAGTAAGTAAGCGTGGTAGTCAAAATATTACAATACCCAATGTCCCAATAACCAATGACAATCAGAGTGATACATTATCAATAGACAGTGCAACAAATAATAATCATGAAGCATTTGATATTAGTGTGGGAAATCATGATAAATTGGTGACTGATTCGTTAAAAAAATATCAAATTTATGCTAAAAATAGAAGTATTAGCAATTATACAGATTTAAATACAGATACAACGTCAAATGTGAATAATTTATTTACGGTAGGTGTCTTACCGTCACAAGCCGAGCAATATATTCCGCAAGTAAAACCAACAGTTGATGTTGATAAAGATACAGCGGTAACACCTAAAGAAATGATTGAACGTTTTAATAAGCAGTGGAGTCGTTCAGAAGATTTAGGTGTGGATACTACTGGTTTACGTTATGCTTGGAAAATAGAACCAAATACATCTGAAACAGGCTTAAAAGAGGGTGTTGTGACAATAACGTATCCAGACGGTTCAAGTGAAGATGTCCCTGTACATGTGAATGTGCGAGATACACAAGCACCAAGTGCTCCGACAGTAACACCCAATAATGACGGTAGTGTGACAGTAACCCCACCGAGTGATTTAGATACGAAGAAAGTAGACATTTCCTATATACCAGAAGATAGTGATACACCGGTGACAGTCACTGTGACAAAAGGTGAGGACGGACAATGGACGAGCAATAACCCGGATGTGCCAGTTGATGCGACGACAGGTGTGGTGACTATTCCAGCAGAGAAAGTAAAAGACGGTAGTCAAGTGAGTGCTACAGTAACAGATACATCAGGGAATGTGTCGACTACATCGAGTGGTACAGCAAAAAATAATCGGGTTATAGATAGTGACGGTGACGGTATATCAGATAAAGATGAAACCCGTTATGGTACAGACCCTAATAATCCAGATAGTGATGGCGATGGCGTGGTTGATAGTGATGAAATAGGTGAAGGTACAAATCCATTGCTTAAAGATAGTGACGGTGACGGATTAGAGGACGGTTATGAAATATCTATCAATACAAGTCCGTTAAAGGTTGATACAGACGGTGATGGCTTAACTGACCGTGATGAGTTAAGAACGTATCATACAGATCCAAGAATTAAAGATACAGATCATGATGGATTTGATGACGGCGTTGAGATACAAGAGGGAACGAATCCAAATGATAGAACATCTTTTCCGGATAGAGTATCCCCAAATGCTCCGAGAGTAACCCCAAACGACGACGGAAGCGTCACTGTAACGCCACCAAATGATGTTGATACGAAGACAGTTGAGATTACGTATACACCACAAGATAGCGATGACACAGTAACCGTGACGATCACTAAAGATGAGAACGGACAATGGATAAGTAGTGATCTAAATGTGAACGTTGATACAACAACAGGTGAGGTCACTATTCGAGCGGAGAACGTAAAAGACGATAGTACCGTGAGTGCTACGGCAACAGACAATGCAGGTAATGTGTCAAATATCACAAGTAGTACAGCGGGACATGATCCGGATACGATAGCTCCAAGTGATCCAATGGTGATACCAAATGATGACGGTAGTGTGACAGTAGCACCACCAAGTGATTCCGATACGGAGATAATCGAGGTTGCCTATACGTCACAAGGCAGTGATGACCCAGTGACAATGATTATTACTAGAGATCGTAACAGACGATGGATAGGTAGTAACCCGGAAGTGCTAATTGATGCGACGACAGGTGTGATGATCATTCCAGCAGAGAACGTAAAAGACGGTAGTACCGTAAGTGCCAAGGTAACAGACTATGCAGGTAATGTATCAAATACTGTAAGCGGTATAGCGGGAAATGATCCAGATACGACAGCTCCAAGTGCTCCGGTAGTGACACCGAACGACGACGGTAGTGTGACAGTAACACCACCAACTGATGTCGATACGAAGACAGTTGAGATTACATATACCCCACAAGGCAGTGACACCCCAGTAACCGTGACTATCACTAAAGGTGAGGACGGACAATGGACAAGCAGTAATCCAGATGTGCCAGTTGATGCCACAACAGGTGTGGTGACTATTCCAGCGGAGAAAGTAAAAGACGGTAGTACCGTGAGTGCCACGGCAACAGACAATGCTGGTAATGTATCAGATACCACAAGTGGAACAGCGAAAAATGATCCAGATACCAAAGCCCCAAATACCCCAATAGTGACCCCGAACGACGATGGCAGCGTCACGGCAACACCACCAAATGATGTCGATACGAAAACAGTCGAGATTACGTATACACCCCAAGGTAGTGACACCCCAGTAACCGTGACTATCACTAAAGATGAGAACGGACAATGGATAAGCAGTGATCCAAATGTGCCAGTTGATGCAACAACAGGTGTGGTAACTATTCCAGCAGAGAAAGTAAAAGACGGTAGTACTGTGAGTGCTACGGCAACAGATAATGCTGGTAATGTATCAGATACCGCAAGCGGTATAGCGAAAAATGATCCAGACAGTGACGGTGACGGTGTAACCGACAATGACGAAAAACACGACGGCACGAACCCAATGGCTCCAGACAGTGACAATGACGGTGTAAACGATGGAGATGAAAAACATGATGGTACAAACCCATTGGAACCAGACAGTGACGGTGACGGCGTGACCGATGGAGATGAGAAACACGATGGCACGAACCCATTGGTTCCAGATAGTGATGGCGATGGCGTGAGCGATGGAGATGAGAAACATGATGGTACGAATCCGTTAGTTCCAGATAGTGACGGCGATGGTGTCAATGATGGTGACGAAAAACAAGATGGCACGAACCCAATGGCTCCAGATAGTGATGGCGACGGCGTGAACGATAGCGATGAAAAACATGATGGTACGAATCCATTGGTTCCAGATAGTGACGGAGATGGCGTCAACGATGGTGACGAGAAACATGACGGTACAAACCCATTGGAACCAGATAGTGACGGTGATGGTGTAACCGATGGAGATGAAAAACATGATGGCACGAATCCGTTGGTTTCAGACAGTGATAATGATGGTGTCAACGATGGTGACGAAAAACATGATGGCACGAATCCGTTAGTTCCAGACAGTGACGGTGATGGCGTGAGCGATGGCGACGAGAAACACGATGGTACCAATCCGCTAGTTCCGGATAGTGACGGAGATGGCGTGAATGACGGCGACGAGAAACACGACGGCACGAACCTAATGGCTCCAGACAGTGACAATGACGGTGTAAACGATGGAGATGAAAAACATGATGGTACAAACCCATTGGAACCAGACAGTGACGGTGACGGCGTGACCGATGGAGATGAGAAACACGATGGCACGAACCCATTGGTTCCAGATAGTGATGGCGATGGCGTGAACGACGGTGATGAGAAACATGATGGTACCAATCCGTTAGTTCCGGATAGTGATAATGACGGTGTAAACGATGGAGATGAGAAACATGACGGTACCAATCCGTTGGTTCCAGACAGTGATGGCGATGGAGTGAACGATGGAGATGAAAAACATGACGGTACAAACCCAATGGTTCCAGATAGTGACGGTGATGGCGTCAACGATGGTGATGAAAAACACGATGGCACCAATCCGTTAGTTCCAGATAGTGATGGCGATGGTGTAACCGACAGCGACGAGAAACACGACGGCACGAATCCGTTAGTTCCAGATAGTGACGGAGATGGCGTCAACGATGGTGACGAAAAACATGACGGTACAAACCCATTGGTTCCAGATAGTGACAATGACGGTTTAGCTGATGGAGAAGAAAAACATGACGGCACGAATCCGTTGGGACCAGACAGTGACGGAGATGGTGTAAACGATGGAGATGAGAAACATGACGGTACGAATCCGTTGGTTCCAGACAGTGACGGCGATGGCGTCAACGATGGAGATGAAAAACAAGATGGTACGAATCCGTTGGTTCCAGACAGTGACGGCGATGGCGTCAACGATGGAGATGAAAAACATGATGGTACCAATCCGTTAGTTCTAGACAGTGACGGCGATGGCGTCAACGATGGAGATGAAAAACACGATGGCACGAATCCAATGGTTCCAGATAGTGACGGCGATGGTGTCAATGATGGTGATGAAAAACATGACGGCACAAATCCAAGGGTTCCGGACAGTGATGGTGATGGTGTAAACGATGGTGACGAGAAACACGACGGCACCAATCCGTTAGTTCCAGACAGTGACGGCGATGGCGTTAACGATGGTGACGAAAAACATGACGGTACGAATCCGTTAGTTCCGGATAGTGACAATGACGGTGTGAACGACGGCGATGAGAAACACGACGGTACCAATCCGTTAGTTCCGGATAGTGATAATGACGGCGTGAACGACGGTGATGAGAAACACGATGGTACCAATCCGCTAGTTCCGGATAGTGACGGCGATGGCGTCAATGATGGAGATGAAAAGCACGACGGCACCAATCCGTTAGTTCCAGACAGTGACGGTGATGGCATCAACGATGGTAATGAAAAACATGACGGTATAAACCCAATGGTTCCGGATAGTGACGGTGATGGCGTCAATGACGGCGACGAGAAACACGACGGCACCAATCCGTTAGTTCCGGATAGTGACGGCGATGGCGTCAATGATGGAGATGAAAAGCACGACGGCACCAATCCGTTAGTTCCAGACAGTGACGGTGATGGCATCAACGATGGTGATGAAAAACATGACGGTACGAATCCACTGGCTCCAGACAGTGATAATGATGGTGTCAACGATGGAGAAGAAAAACATGATGGTACGAATCCGTTAGTTCCGGATAGTGATAATGACGGCGTGACTGATGGCGATGAGAAACATGACGGTACAAACCCATTAGTTCCAGATAGTGACGGAGATGGCGTGAATGATGGAGAAGAAAAACATGATGGTACGAATCCATTGGAACCAGACAGTGACGGCGATGGTGTCAATGATGGAGATGAGAAACATGACGGTACAAACCCAATGGTTCCAGACAGTGACAATGATGGCGTAAACGATGGAGATGAAAAACATGATGGTACCAATCCGTTGGTTCCAGACAGTGACGGAGATGGCATCAACGATGGTGACGAAAAACATGACGGTACAAATCCGTTAGTTCCAGATAGTGATGGTGATGGCGTGAACGACGGAGATGAAAAACATGACGGTACAAACCCAATGGTTCCAGACAGTGACGGAGATGGCGTGAACGATGGAGATGAGAAACACGACGGCACCAATCCGTTGGTTCCAGACAGTGACGGAGATGGTGTCAATGATAGTGATGAAAAACACGATGGCACAAACCCAATGGCTCCAGACAGTGACGGTGATGGCATCAACGATGGAGATGAGAAACACGATGGCACAAACCCAATGGTTCCAGATAGTGACGGTGACGGTGTAACCGACGGAGAAGAAAAACACGATGGTACCAATCCGTTAGTTCCGGACAGTGATGGCGATGGTGTCAATGATGGAGATGAGAAACACGACGGCACGAACCCAATGGCTCCAGACAGTGACAATGACGGTGTAACCGACGGAGATGAAAAACATGACGGTACAAACCCAATGGTTCCAGACAGTGACGGTGATGGCGTGAACGATGGAGATGAGAAACACGATGGTACGAATCCATTGGTTCCAGATAGTGACAATGACGGTGTAAACGACGGCGACGAGAAACACGACGGCACGAATCCATTGGAACCAGATAGTGATGGTGACGGCGTGAACGACGGCGATGAGAAACGTGATGGTACCAATCCGTTGGAACCAGACAGTGACGGCGATGGTATCAATGATGGAGATGAAAAACATGACGGTACCAATCCGTTAGTTCCGGATAGTGATAATGATGGTGTGACCGACGGCGATGAAAAACATGACGGTACGAATTCACTGGCTCCAGACAGTGATAATGATGGTGTCAACGATGGAGAAGAAAAACATGATGGTACGAATCCGTTAGTTCCGGATAGTGATGGAGATGGTGTCAATGATGGTGATGAGAAACACGACGGTACGAATCCATTAGAACCAGACAGTGACGGTGATGGTGTAACCGATGGAGAAGAAAAACATGATGGTACCAATCCGTTAGTTCCAGATAGTGACGGCGATGGTGTAAATGATGGAGAAGAAAAACATGATGGTACCAATCCGTTAGTTCCAGATAGTGACGGCGATGGCGTGAACGATGGAGATGAAAAACACGACGGTACCAATCCGTTAGTTCCAGACAGTGATGGTGACGGAGTGACCGATGGCGATGAAAAACATGATGGTACAAACCCATTGGCTCCAGATAGTGATGGTGACGGCGTGAACGACGGAGATGAAAAACACGATGGTACCAATCCGCTAGTTCCAGACAGTGACGGCGATGGCGTGAACGACGGAGATGAAAAACACGATGGTACCAATCCGCTAGTTCCAGACAGTGACGGCGATGGCGTCAACGATGGTGATGAAAAACATGATGGTACCAATCCGTTAGTTCTAGACAGTGACGGCGATGGCGTATCTGATAAAGAGGAAAAAGAAAAAGGAAGTAATCCAAATGATGCGACATCTATACCGGTAATAAAACCATCTCCAAGTGTTCCGACAATATCAGATCAAACAACACCTGTATATGTTCCGAAAGTAGCAAAACCAGGTGAAGAAATAACGGTAATAAATGAGGGATCGTCATTACCTAAAGGTACGACTGTAGAAATAGGGGAACCAAGTTTAGAGGGCACAATAGTTCATGTTGATAAAAATGGGCGTATTACAGTCAAAGTACCAGATGAAACACCAGTAGGTACAATCATCAAGATACCAGTAACAATTACTTATCCAGATGGTTCATCAGATGGTGTATCAATAACAATCACTGTTACAAATACTAAAGGATATGATGCATCAAAATATAGCCAATTCGAATCAAAAGATCAAGCACAATCTCAAAATGAGGAAAAAATATTACCGCATACAGGGGAGAAATATTCAGATTTATCCTTATTAGGTGTTGCTCTTACTGTATTTGGAGTAGGATTGAAACGGAGACGTTATGACAAAAAATAATAAAAATAATTCTTTAGAAAATACGAAATGGATTGATTATACATGTAGCCGTACCTTTATATGTGCTAGATGTGGAGATAAAGTGACAACACGAGAAGGTGTTGTTGATAAACGTGTTAAATTTTGTAGTGCACTATGTCGTAGAAGATACTGGCGACATAAAAAATAATTGACATAAAGAATGTATTTATGATGACTAGCAAATAAATACTAGAAAGTCGGGCTAATCGTTTTGAGAGGATTAGCCCGACTTATTATGTTCGGAAATCGTTATTATATAAACAATCTGGATTGTTTTTGAAGTAATTTATGATATACTTTACTTAAAACTGATTTATGGAGGCAGAGTATGCTTTTATTAGGTTCTCATGTATCAATGAATGGAAAAGATATGTTATTGGGATCTGCAAAAGAAGCGCACATGTATGAGGCAACAACAATGATGATTTATACAGGTGCACCCCAAAATACACGTAGAAAACCTATTGAAGAATTAAATATAGATAAAGGTAAAGCAGCATTAGAGCAATTTGGTATTTCAAATATTGTGGTACATGCACCGTATATTATTAACTTAGGAAATACAATTAAAAACGATCATTTTGAATTTGCTGTTGAATTTTTAAGAGAAGAAATCAAGCGTGCGACAGCTCTAGGTGCAACGCAAATTACGATGCATCCAGGAGCACATGTAGGTGCCGGTTCACAAGTAGCTATTAGGCGTTTGATTGAAGGTTTAAATTTAGCCTTAGATAGTGATCAAGTGCCACAAATTGCTTTAGAAACAATGGCGGGTAAAGGTACTGAAATCGGTAGAAGTTTTGAGGAGCTAGCAGATATTATTTCAGGTGTGACACATAATCATAAATTGTCGGTGACATTAGATACATGCCATACACATGATGCAGGCTATAATATTAAAGATGATTTTGACGGTGTTTTAAACGAGTTTGATAAAGTTATAGGTTTAGATAAATTAAAAGTCATTCATGTGAATGATTCTAAAAATGTACGAGGTGCTAAAAAAGATAGACATGCTAATATAGGGTTTGGAGAAATTGGATTTGATGCGTTACATTATGTGGTGCATCATCCACAATTAGTCGCTTTACCTAAAATTTTAGAAACACCGTATGTTCAAGTTGGAGAGGATAAAAAAAATACACGTCCACCTTATAAACACGAAATTGCCATGTTACGAAGTGGACAATTTAATCCACATTTATTAGAGGAAATTGTGCAATAGGAGGTAACGCATGGAAGAAGTACAACGTGCCATAGCACTGATGAAAGCAAAAGGCTATAAAAACACGCCAAAGCGTCAAGCAATGTTAGAAGTAATTGCCAAAGCAGAGAGATTTATTACTGCTAAAGATGTTCAAGAAGCATTAAAAGATACTTACAAAGGGTTGAGTTATGATACGATTTATCGTAATTTATATACCTTTGTGGAGCAAGGTATTCTTGAATCGAGTGAAAGAAATGGAGAAAAGGTGTTCTTGATGCATTGTTCGACACATAAGCATCATCACCATTTCATTTGTGATCGCTGTGAAAAAATTACAGAAATTGAAATGTGCCCAATGGATTATTTTATGAATCAATTACCGGGATATGAAATTTCAGGACATCGCTTTGAAATAACAGGATTATGTCCAGAATGTGCAAAAAATAAATTGCCTAAATTAAAATTTGTTTTAAACGAAGTGTAATGGTGAGGTCGAACAAAAGAAAAGGGTGTACACATGGTATCTTATTTAGATGACAAAACATGTTTGTTGATCAATGAGTTACTGAAACAAAAAAATCCGATTTCTGTAACAGAATTGGCAAGACAATTAGGATTGTCTAGGCGAGTCGTTTATTATCATTTAGAGAAAATAAACGACGTTTTAGATGAACAACATTTGCCAAAAATAGTCAATAAACAAAAAATTGGCATTTTATTAACTGTTAAACAAAAACAATATATACAAACAGTATTGAAAACAAAAGATGTTAGCTATATTTTAAGTACAGAAGAACGTCAGTTATTATTGATGTTTTATATTGCAACAACACCGTCAAAAATTACCATTCAGCAACTGATGTCGATTTCTCAGTCATCACGCAATACAATTTTAAATGATTTAACATCTATTCGAGAATACTTACAAAATAGTATTCATGACATTTCGATGTCGGTCAATAAAAAAGATGGGTACCATTTTATTGCAAAAGGAAATGTTGCCATTGAATTTATGTATGCCTTATTTATTCAAATTTTCCAATCGAAAAATGAGATATTTATTAGCATGATAAAAGAGATGTTACACGGTAATGATATGTCGGAGTGTTTGTTGTCAGATGCGTTTAGAATACAGTTGTATCAGGCTATCAAGAAAATAGAAAAAGAAATCGGTAAAAACTTTATTGATAAAGACTTAAGACATATGGTGGATGTATATCCCTATTTGATATTGGGTTTAAAAAATGTGTCAAATCATCATATAGAAGAAAACCTAAAAGAAGTTTTTGTGAGATTAGAGTATCGTTTTGCTATGAAAGTCATGTTGGAAATGGAAAAAATATTTCATATCAATTTTTCTATTGCCGATATTTATGTTGCAGCATTGATGCTTTTATCAAGTAGAAAGGACTATGACAAGCATTTATTAAGTAAAGATTATCAACAATTATCGCAATATTTAGTATTATTTGTGGAAGCTTTTGAAAAACAAGCACGTATTGAATTGACATATAAAGAGGCATTATGCGAACGATTATTGGTACATTTTAAAGTGCTAATATACCGTAAAAAGTACAATGTTTTTACAAAAAATCCATTAAAAGATGATATTAAAAAGAAATATAAAGATTTATTTATTATTGTCAAAACATGTGTACCGTTATTAGAAGAAAAAATGAACATTCATTTAAACGATGATGATATTTCATATTTGACTGTTCATTTTGGTGGGGCTTTACAAAAGGAAAGAAAAAAAGTGCATTTATACCGAATGGTATTATTGACAGATGAAGGGGTAGGAATACAAGATTTACTAATCCGTCAGTGTAAAACATATATTTCTCAACTAGAACATGTTGCCACTGTTTCAAAAATAGAGGATATTCCTCAAGACGTATCCATTGATTTTATTGTAACAACGATTCATGATGTCGTCGTCGATAAACCATGTGTGTTAGTAAATCCTATTTTTCAAGTACAAGATATTATTCACTTGTTGCAAGTGAGTTCAGGATATAGATTATCAAACATGAATGAGTGTGTTGCTACACAACTTCATCAAGTATTAGCAAACTATATTCCAAATCAACAGCAACGAGAAAATGCTGTTATAGATATTCAAAATGTATTAGATAAAGAGTTAATGATTGATAAAGAAACACTTGATTAGTGCTCTTTGTTCATCATTTCCTAATCAGTCCAAATATGTACACTACTGTGTGCTTTATTTGGACTTTTTTATTATGTAAAAGGGAATATACTAAACTTATAGTAAAACATTTTGGAGGTATAAAAATGGGAAAAGCACATGAAATAACTCGTGAAAGTTGGATTTTAAGCACCTTTCCTGAATGGGGGACATGGTTAAATGAAGAAATAGAAAATGAGGTTGTGCCTGAAAATCAAGTAGCAATGTGGTGGTTAGGCTGCGTTGGTATTTGGATTAAAACACCAGCAGGAGCAAATATCTGTATGGATTTATGGTGTAGTCGTGGAAAAAATACAAAGAAAGTAAAAGATATGGTACGTGGGCATCAAATGGCTAATATGGCGGGGGTTCGTAAATTACAACCGAATTTAAGAGCACAGCCAATGGTATTAGATCCATTCGCTATAAATGAAGTGGACTTTATTTTGGCATCACATTATCATAGCGATCATATTGATGTGAATGTTGCAGCAGCTATTATCAATAATCCAAAATTAGACCATGTGAAGTTTGTAGGGCCGTGGCATTGTACACGCCTTTGGAAAGAGTGGGGTGTGCCAGAAGATAGATTGATTACAGTGAAACCGGGTGATACGGTTGAATTGAAAGATATAAAAATTCATGCACTGGATTCATTTGACCGTACATGCTTAGTCACACTACCAGTGGAAGGAGCTGAGGAACAAAACGGAGAGCTTGCAGGTCTTTGTCCGTCTGATGAAGAAATGGGGCGTAAAGCGGTGAATTATGTTTTTGAAACGCCAGGAGGTACGATTTATCATGGTGCAGATTCACATTATTCCATTCAATTTGCCAAACATGGTAAACAATTTGATATTGACGTGGCATTAAATAATTATGGTGAAAACCCAGTAGGGATTGCGGATAAGATGACATCTATTGATTTATTACGTATGGCTGAGTGCTTACGTACAAATGTTATCATTCCAGTACATCATGATATTTGGACAAACTTTATGGCAAGTACACAAGAAATTATTGATTTATGGCGCATGCGTAAAGATAGATTACAATATACTTTCCATCCATTCATTTGGGAGGTTGGTGGAAAATATGTTTATCCACGAGATAAAGATTTAATCGAATATCATCACCCAAGAGGATTTGATGATTGCTTTGAACAAGAGCCAAATATTCAATTTAAATCAATGTTATAAAAATAAATAAAAAGAAAGAGGGAAATACAGTGGATATCGTTAAAGGATTGATAGAGTTCTTCTCTAAAAACATATTACAAAAACCTGAGTTTTTTGTAGGGTTACTCGTTATTATTGGTTATTTATTATTAAGGAAACCATTACATGAAGTTTTTGCAGGATTTGTAAAAGCAACAGTAGGATATATGTTATTAAATGTTGGTGCCGCAGGATTGGTTGTGACGTTTAGACCGATTTTGGCAGCACTCAATCAAAAATTCCAATTAAATGCGGCCGTTATTGATCCGTATTTTGGATTGGCTTCTGTCAATAGTTCTTTAAAAGAAACATTACCTGATTTTGTTAGTGTTGCGACAACAGCGCTATTGATTGGTTTTTTAGTGAATATTGTTTTAGTACTATTTAGAAAAATTACAAAAGTACGTACACTGTTTATTACAGGTCATATTATGTTGCAACAAGCAACAACAATCTCATGGATTATTTTATTCTTAGTACCTGAATTACGTAATCAAATGGGTGTATTAGTTATCGGATTATTATGTGGTTTGTATTGGTCTGTAACATCTAACTTAACAGTTGAAGCAACACAACATTTAACAGGTGGTGCAGGATTTGCCGTTGGGCACCAACAACAATTAGCTGTTTGGGTAACAGATAAATTGGCGGCAAAAGTAGGGGATCCTAAAAAAGGATTAGATGATTTGAAATTACCTAATTTCTTATCTATTTTCCATGACAACGTTGTTGCATCTGCAACATTGATGTTATTATTCTTCGGTTCTATTTTAACGATTTTAGGTCCAGATATTTTAACAAATAAAGATATTGTTGGGAATGCGGTGTTTGATCCTAAAAAACAAGAATTCTTTATGTACATTATTTCAACAGCATTAACATTCTCTGTTTATTTAGTGATTTTAATGACAGGGGTACGTATGTTTGTTTCTGAATTGACACAATCATTCCAAGGTATTTCAAATAAATTATTATCTGGTTCAGTACCTGCTGTGGACTGTGCAGCAACATATGGATTTGGTTCACCTAATGCCGTGTTATTCGGATTCGTATCCGGTGCTATTGGACAATTTATCACAATTGGTTTGATGATTTTATTCCAAAGTCCAGTCTTAATTATTACTGGTTTTGTACCTGTATTCTTTGATAATGCAACGATTGCCGTGTTTGCCAATAAACGTGGTGGTGCTAAAGCAGCTATTTTATTCCCGTTTCTTTCAGGGATACTACAAGTTGTCGGTGGTGCATTAGCGGTTATGCTATTACATTTAAAAGGTGGATATCATGGAAATATCGACTTCACAACAGCATGGGTCGGTGCAAGTGGATTATTTAGTGTATCTGGTATTATCGGTATTGTCTTAATCGTATTAGGATTTTTAGCAATCCCACAATTACAGTACTTGAAAGCAAAAGACAAACAAAAATATTATGAATCACAAGTTCAATAGTGGAGGAATTATATATGTTAAAAGTATTAGCAGCCTGTGGTAACGGAATGGGCAGTTCAATGGTTGTCAAAATGAAAGTAGAAATGGCACTTCGTAAAATGGGTGTGTCTGATTTTAAAACAGACTCTTGTTCTATTGCTGAAGCAAAAGGAATGGCAAGTCAATATGATGTTGTCATTGCATCAAAACATTTGATTTCTGAATTACAAGGACGTACACAAGGTCATCTTGTTGGTTTGGATAATTTAATGGACGATAAAGAAATTTCTGAAAAATTATCAGAAGTACTACATGTATAAAATATAAAGGATTGAACAATCAACATAAAAGGGATTTGAACCTGTTCAATCCTTTTATGTTGAATGATAAGGAGGACAACAATGAATTTAAAACAAGCATTACTTGATAATCAGTCAGTTTGTTTAGGTCTAAGTGCAACAACATGGGAGGAAGCAGTCAAATTAGCTGTTTTACCGCTCATTGCTAGTCAAGCTGTTGAAGAACAATATTATGATGCCATTATTGAATCAACAAATGAATATGGACCATATTATATTTTAATGCCCGGTATGGCAATGCCTCATGCAAGACCAGAAGCAGGTGTGAATAAGGATGCTTTTTCATTGATAACTTTAAAAGAACCCGTGACTTTCTCTGACGGAAAAGAAGTGAGTGTTTTAATTGCTTTAGCAGCAACCAGTTCAAAAATACATACAAGTGTTGCCATTCCACAGATTATTGCATTATTAGAGCTAGAAAATTCGATTGCACGTTTATTGGCGTGTCAATCTGCTCAAGATGTCTATGATTTGATTGATGAGTCAAAAGATAGTCCGTATTTAGAGGGGTTAAACTTAGAAGAATAGGAGCGTACACGATGACAAAACATATACCAAATTTACAAGTTGCCTTAGATCATTCTGATTTAACAGGAGCAATTACTGCTGCCGTATCAGTTGGACAAGAGGTAGATATTATTGAAGCAGGAACAGTGTGCTTATTACAAGTCGGTAGTGAATTGGTTCAAGTTTTACGAAACTTATTTCCAGATAAAATTATTGTAGCCGATACAAAATGTGCAGATGCAGGAGGAACTGTTGCAAAAAATAATGCAGTTCGTGGAGCAGATTGGATGACATGTATTTGTTCAGCAACCATTCCAACGATGCAAGCAGCAGACAAAGCAATCAAAAAAGAACGTGGTGATAGAGGCGAAATTCAAGTTGAGCTATATGGTGATTGGACTTATGAGCAAGCACAAATGTGGTTAGATGCAGGGATTAGTCAAGCCATTTATCATCAAAGTAGAGATGCTCTTTTAGCCGGAGAAACATGGGGAGAAAAAGATTTATCTAAAGTGAAAAAATTGATTGATATGGGATTTAGAGTATCTGTTACAGGTGGATTAAACATTGATACATTAGCTTTATTCAAAGGTGTTGATGTGTATACATTTATTGCAGGTCGAGGGATTACAGAAGCTGAAAATCCTGCTCAAGCAGCACGAGCATTCAAAGATGAAATTAGACGTATTTGGGGTGAGTAGTATGAAACGTCCAATCGGTCTTTATGAAAAAGCAACACCTAAGCAGATGACCTGGCCAGAAAGATTATTATTTGCCAAAGAATTAGGTTTTGATTTTGTCGAAATGTCTATTGATGAAACAGATGCACGTTTATCACGTTTAGATTGGTCAAAAGAGGAACGGTTAGATATTGTTAAAGCCATTTATGAAACAGGAGTACGCATTCCAAGTATTTGTTTTAGTGGACATCGTCGTTATCCATTGGGTTCTAGTGATGCTTCAATAGAAGAAAAATCATTAGTGTTAATGCAAAAATGTATTGAGTTGGCACAAGATTTAGGTGTTCGTGTCATTCAATTAGCCGGATATGATGTGTATTATGAAGAAAAATCTCCTGAAACACGACGTCGGTTTATGAAAAATTTAAGAAAAGCGTGTGATTGGGCAGAGCAATGTCAAGTGATTTTAGCTATCGAAATTATGGATGATATGTTCATCAATAGTATTGAAAAATATTTAGCGATTGAAAAAGAAATCAACTCTCCGTATCTATTTGTGTATCCTGATACAGGTAATGTTTCTGCATGGCATAATGATTTGTATAGTGAATTTTATTTAGGGCATAAATCAATTGCCGCAATGCACTTAAAAGATACATACGCCGTTACAGAAACACAAAAAGGACAATTTCGAGATGTACCATTTGGCAAAGGATGTGTTGATTGGGAAGAATGCTTCCGTGTGTTGAAAGAAACTAATTATCAAGGTGCATTTTTAATTGAAATGTGGTCTGAAAATTGTGATACAGTCGAAGAAACAAAAGCTGCCATTCAAGAAGCTCAAGCCTTTTTATATCCATTATTAGAGAAAGCGGGGTTACGATAATGCTAGAAAATCTAAGAGAACGTGTCTATGAAGCTAATTGTGATTTGCCTAAGCATAAATTAGTGAAATTTACATGGGGAAATGTGAGTGCCATTGATAGAGAAACGGGTTTAGTCGTTATTAAACCAAGTGGTGTTGACTATGAAAAACTATCTCCTGAAAATATGGTGATTACCGATTTAAATGGTAATATTGTTGAGGGTACATTACGTCCATCCTCCGATTTAAAAACACATCTTGAGATATATAAAGCATTTCATGAAGTGGGCGGTATCGTACATACACATTCTAGCCAAGCAGTTGCGTGGGCTCAAGCAGGACGAGATATTCCTTTCTACGGGACAACACATGCTGATTACTTTTACGGTTCAATTCCTTGTGCAAGATCACTCACAGCAGAAGAAATCAATGGGGATTATGAAAAGTCAACAGGAGATGTCATTATTGAAACATTTCATCATAGACACATAAATCCAATGGCGGTTCCCGGAGTAATTGTTAGAAATCATGGTCCTTTTACATGGGGTAAAACACCAGAAGAGGCTGTTTATCACAGCGTTGTTTTAGAAGAAGTGGCCGACATGGCAAAAAACACAGAATTACTTTGCCCTAATGTTGAACAAGCACCACAAGTGCTAATGGATAAACACTATTTGCGTAAACACGGTAAAAATGCTTATTATGGACAAAAGTAAAGAAAAGATAGAGCTACCATCAAAATGAAAATATGGGAAACTAACCGTTTGTATAAATGTAAATAAATATTCCTAAATAGAAAACGACTTGAAATCAACTCGTTGAACTTGTTGATTTCAAGTCATTTTTAGGTGACTTTATAATAAATCGTGTTGGTGGATTATTTCCACCAACACGATTTACTATAGAGCCATAATTTAAAAGGTGTTGATGGCTTCCGAAAGGAAGCTATCAACACCAAATAGTATAGAGTGATAATTGTCGAATAGTCATTTAAAAAGATATTGGCATTTAGAACAGTTCTATTTTTGTAGTTCGTTATAGATAGGTTGCCTTATCTATTATTTGTTTAGTGGGATGTAACGAAGAAGTGCTATTTGTTATAGATAAAACATTCTGAAAGCATTATAATATTTAATATAAGAGGTGATAATATGCAAGAACATATAACAGAAACAAGATTACAAGAAAGTATGGCATTGGATACAATGTCTATTTCCGAAATTACCACACTTATCAATCAAGAAGATGGTAAAGTTGCTCGATGTGTGAAAGAGGCGTTACCAAGTATCAATCAGTTGATTGAAATGGTCGTTACTATATTAAGCAATCAAGGAAGACTTATTTATATTGGTGCAGGAACAAGTGGTAGATTAAGTATATTAGATGCAAGTGAATGTGTTCCGACCTTCAATGCACCTTGTGAAATGATTCAAGGAATTATTGCTGGAGGAACAAGTGCGATAACACAAGCAGTAGAAGGTGCAGAAGATGATACCGAACAAGCCGTTCTTGATTTAAAAGCTATCTCTTTTTGTGAAAAAGATATATTGATTGGCGTAGCAGCTAGTGGTAATACACCCTATGTTGTGAGTGCATTAGAATATGCGCATTCAATAGGTGCTAAAACAGGTGCGATTGTATGTAATAAACATTCAAAAATGTCTGCTCTAGCAGATTATCCAGTTGAAGTTTTTGTTGGCTCAGAAGTGTTGACTGGTTCAACAAGAATGAAAGCAGGAACTGCACAGAAAATGATTTTAAATATGATTTCAACAACAGCGATGATAAAATTAGGAAAAGTGTATCAAAATCTAATGATAGACGTTGTGGCAAGTAATGAAAAATTGTACAAAAGAGCTATTTCAATTATTCAAGAAGCAACAGGTTGTACAAAAATAATGGCGGAAAAAACATTTTTATTGGCTAATAAGCGAACAAAAGTAGCAGTTGTCATGATTTTATTTAGTGTATCAAGTCAAAAAGCAGAAGAATTACTCTCTCAATATAAAGGATTTATTCGTGAAATTGTTGATTGACAACAGTGTACACTCACGAGAAGAAAAGGTTTACATTTTAGAGAGTATATATTATAATGTTGGTAATTGAAGATAGGTAACGTTTTCATCTTTGTATCTTTATGATTTTTCAATGTACAAAAAAATGTATATTGAAAAAATAAAATAAACGAAAGAGAGGCTCGTATTTGGAAAGGGTATGGAGAATATTAAATACCTATATCAATTAGCTGGTAACAATGGAACAAATCACAATGATTAGGACAATAATGAAAGGGAGATACTTATGAGAAAAACACTCACATTATTTTGTAGCGTTGCATTATTGAGTTTTGGATTGAGTGCTTGTACCCAAACACCAACAAAGGACACAATGACTAAGCCAGATACATCAACAACAGTTACAATGGCTAAACCAAATGAGAATTTAGCATTGGAAAAATCTATAGATGGAATTGCTTATACTTATGTTCGTAGTCAGCTAGCAAAAGATAATCCAAAAGCTGTTCCAGGTGCTCAAATTGCCATTATGAAAGACGGACAATTAGTGTTTAATAAATCCTACGGTGTGATACAAGCATTTGATTTTGCGAATAATCCACCTACTAAGGTAGAAAAGCCAATAGCTGTGACGAATGATACATTATTTGACTTAGCATCCGTGACAAAAATAAGTGCAACAACCCAAGCTATGATGCATCTTGTTTATGAAGGGAAAATAAAATTAGATGATAAAGTAGCGACTTATTTACCAGACTTTGCTAAAAACGGTAAAGAAAATGTGACAATAGGGCAATTATTAAGTCATACATCTGGGCTACCACAATGGAAAGCTATTTATTTATATGCCAATACACGTGAAAAAGCGTTAGAATATATTGAAAATCAACCATTGATGTTTGAAACAGGCACATATAAATATAGTGACTTAGGTTTTATGACATTGGCATTTGTTATTGAAAAAATAACAAATCAACCTTTTGATACTTATGTTGAAAAAACAATTTATGAGCCACTTGGTTTAAAACATACAATGTTTAATCCGTTGTCAAAAAATATTGATAAAAATCAAATTGCTGTAACATCATACGGAAATCCTTATGAATTAAGAATGATAGATGAAGTGAACTATCCTAATTTTGGATATGATATGAGTGAAGATAAAGATGCATTTGATAAATTTATGAATTGGCGTCAAGTGGAATTACAAGGTGAAGTAAATGACGGAAATGCTGGTATGGCAAATGAAGGAATCGCAGGACATGCAGGGCTATTTTCAACAGCTTCAGATTTAGCTAAATTATATCAAGTTTTATTAGATAAAGGAAAAAGTGGACAAACAGTTTTATATGATGAAACAGTGTTAAATGCCTTTTTAGAAGATGTCCATACAGAAAAAAGTGGTACAGTTCAAGCACATGGTTTTATTAAACATAATGCATGGTTAAAAGAATTATCTGATGACGCTTTAGGACATAATGGATTTACAGGTACATACGTGACAATTTCTCCAAAAGAAAATATTGTTATTATTTTATTGACAAATAAAATGAATAATGGACAAAAAGAAAACGGAGCCTATAATGTCATCAATGATTTTGCTGCATCTGTAAACTATACTGTAAAAAATATTTATCTAGAAAAAATGGAGAAATAAAATGAAAAAAATTGTTATTGGTGGGCAAATTGATAAAGAAGAAGTGAAGCAACTAGTTGAAGCGTATGGAGAAAATCGATACGATATTTCAATTAAAAATGATTTAGATGCTGCAATGGCAGTAAAAACAGGAGCAGCAGATTACTACATTGGAGCATGTAATACAGGTGGTGGCGGTGCCTTAGCAATGGCTTTAGCTTTATTAGGTAGACAAGAATGTGTCACTATCTCTATGCCCGGTCACGTTATGAGTGATGAAGAGATTATAGAAAATGTTAAAAGTGGTAAAAAAGCATTTGGCTTTACAGCACAACATAAAGAAATCGTTATTCCAATCATTATGAAAGCATTAAATGAACAATAATAAGGGAGAATAAATATGGAAACATCAAAAATTTTAGAATTAGTCGTAATTGCCTTATTAGGTGGATTATGTGCCATTTTATCAAATAAAGGTATTGCCGTTTTTAATGACGGATTAAGACCTATTTTACCAGAATTTTTAGAAGGTAAAATTGGGAAGAAAGAACTTGCAGCAACAAGTTTTGCATTAAGTTTTGGTTTAGTTATTGGATTTGGTATTCCAGTATCTATCGGGGCATCTATTATTTTAGTACATAGTATTTTATTGATGACAGACATTATCGGCTCATGGGCACCAGAAGGAAAACTTGGTTTAGTCTTATCTGGTGGTGTTGGAGCAATCTATGGTATTGGTCTTGTTTTAGGATTGCAAAAAGTCGTTGATTTATTCGCTATGTTACCTGTGAATTTCATGCCGTCATTATCAGTTGTTGGAGCACCAATTATTGTTGCATTCAGTATTTTCCCAGCGATTGCTATTGCAAGCCAACATGGTATGAAAAAAGGTGCAGTGGCATTAGGTGCAACATTATTAACACTTGTTTTTGTAAAACGTTTTGGAACAATCACATTAGACAATGGAACAGCTATTAAATTAAGTGCAGAAGGTATGTCATTATTAGTTGGTATGATTTTTATGATTATTTTTGCCATGATGGTAAAAAGCGATGGTACAGAATCAAACCAAGCATTAGTTAGTGTCTTTTTAGAACGTGTGAATCGCATTAAGAAAAATTGGTTATGGTTAGCATTAACAGGCGGATTAGTTGCTGCAGCAACAAGTTTATTGATTATTGCAGGAGATCCAATTTCATTAAACTTATTAAAAGATGCGAAATTTAATGAAGCAGCATTAGCAGCATTTGCGCGTGGTATTGGTTTTATTCCACTTGTTTTCTCAACAGCGATTGTAACAGGTGTGTACAGTCCAGCGGGAACAACATTTGCGTTTGTTGCAGGTATTGCTTTACATGGTAATCCAGCTGTTGCCTTTGTTTTAGGTGCTTTGTTAATGTTTGTTGAAGTTCAATTATTATCTTTAGTAGCAAAAGCATTAGATAAATTCCCAGGTATTCGTGACATGGGTGAACATATTCGTACAGCGATGAATAAAGTGTTAGAAATAGCTTTATTAGTCGGAGGTGCTATGGCGTGTGAGCAAATTGCTCCTGGAATTGGTTATTTCTGGGTAATCGGGTTACTATTGTTAAACAGAAAAGCGAAAAAACCAGTTGTTGAATTGGCAGTAGGACCAATGGCAACGATTAGTTTAGGTATTATCGTAAATATTTTATATTTGATTGGTTTATTTATCCCAGTCGTTGCTAAGTAATGAGGTGTTTCTATGACTTGGATAGACGGCATCACGTATATGCACGAACATACAACCATTGACTTATCTCGTTTAAAAGGCATTGATGACACAAATTTAAACTGTTTTGATGAAACAGTTCAAGAGTTTAAGGGATTATATGAAAGAGGCGTTCGTAATATTGTCGATGTGACGAATTTAGATATGAAACGTAATCCTGTATATGTCCAAAAAGTTGCTGAATTAACACAAATAAATGTGATACAAGCAACAGGTTTTTACCAAGACAAATTTTTACCCGACTTTGTAACAGATGCAAGTGTGAAACAATTAGCTGATTTTATGATAAAAGAAATCACACAAGGCATTGCGGATACAACAATCAAAGCACAAATTATTGGTGAAATCGGTACGAGTAAAAATCTAATGACAGACAGAGAAAGAAAAGTGTTCGAAGCCTCTGTTATTGCACATAAAGAAACAGGAGTTCCTATTACTACACATACAACATTAGGGACATACGGACATGAACAAATTGCCTTTTTCAAAAAACAAAAAACAGATTTAGAAAAAATTGTTATTGGACATGTTGACTTAACAGGTAATGCGGAGTATGTTTTATATATGTTAGATCAAGGTGTTTACGTCGAGTTTGATACAGTTGGAAAAGAAAATTATCAACCTGATTTGACGAGAATAAACATGTTAAAAGAAATTGAAAAAAGAGGATATATAGATAAAGTATTCTTATCAATGGATATTACAAGAAAATCACATTTAACGTATCAAGGTGGTATGGGGTATGCGTATTTATTGGATACTTTTGTTCCAATGGCACTAGAAAATGGTGTGAGTGAAACATTTATTCGTAAAATGCTAGTGGATAATCCTAAAACCTTTATGAAAGGAAGTAAATCATGACATATCCTTTAACGAGTTTAACGCTTGAAGAAGCACAACAATTACAATTTAAATTGGTCGATGCGATTACCAAATATTTTTCTGGAACAGACATTTTAAGTTATGGTGATTTAGGTGTTGTGAAAGGATTGAATCAACCGAGTGTCACGAAAAAAGTGGAAACTGTATTAGCAGATTTTTTCAATGTTGAAGCTACTTTACTTGTACGAGGAGCAGGAACGAATGCTATTCGATTAGGATTACATGCTTTATTAAATAGTGGACAAACGGTACTCGTACATGATGCACCCATTTATCCAACAACAAAAGTGTCTATCGATATGCTAGGATTACAGACAATAAAAGCGGATTTTAATGACAAAAAAATTGTTCAAGAATGCTTGAAAAAACATCAGATTGATGCTGTTTTAATTCAAGTAACTCGTCAGAAGTTAAATGATTCATACGATTTAGAAACACTTATTACATGGATAAAAGAATTCGCACCAACGATAAACATCATTACAGATGATAATTATGCTGCTTTAAAAACAAAAGGTATTGGTGCAGAATTAGGAGCAACACTTTCTTGTTTTTCAACCTTTAAATTATTAGGACCTGAAGGCATTGGCTGCATTGCAGGAAAACGTGAGTATATTGAAAAACTAAAAGCAGAAAATTATTCTGGTGGAGGGCAAGTACAAGGGTATGAATCGTTAGAAGTATTAAGAGGTATGGTGTATGCACCGGTTTCTTTGGCGATTTCTGCGAATGTGGGAACAGAGCTGTGTCGTCGATTAAATGAGGGTGAAGTAAAAGGTGTTAAAGGAGCTTATATTGCTAATGCACAATCAAGAGTTGTTATTGTGACATTGGAAGAACCGATTGCCAAAGACGTGATTGAAACAGCTTGTCAGTTAGGTGCTCTAGGACATCCGGTAGGAGCAGAATCAAAATATGAATTTTGTCCATTGATTTATCGTGTATCTAGCACATTTAGACAAGAAAATCCACAAGCTGAAAGTACAATGTTACGTATCAATCCAAATCGAGCAGGAGTAGATACAATTATTCGCATATTATCTCAAGCAATGAATCAATAAAAAGGTGGACCTGTATGGTAGAGTTATTTTTGAAGAAAAAAGGCGACGTTATTTATCGTTTGGCGTCAAATTTACTACAATTAAAAAAAGGAGATCGTTTACCTAGTGTATCTGAATATCAAGAATTATTCCAGGTATCAAGAGGGACTGTCCAAAATGCTATGGCGTATTTGAAAGAAGCAGGAGCATTTCAAAGTAAATCTAAAGGACATTTAGGTTCTTATATTGAAAGCGTTGATTATAGTATTTTACAAACTTTTGCTTTGTCGGATACGATTATGGGTACTATGACTCTACCATACTCTAAATTATATGAGGGGTTAGCAACGGGGATTTATGATGAATTTAGAGAAAATCGTGTGAAATTAAATTTAGCTTATATTCGAGGATCAAAAGAAAGATTAAAGGCTGTTGCTAGAGAAAATTATCATTTTGCTGTTTTATCAAAATTCGCAGCGTTAAAAGCTATAGAGGAAAATACACCTATTGACATTGTTGTTGATTTTGGTAAACATACGTATTTAAGTGAACATATCTTGATTTTTGCAGATAAAAAGGCATCTGAAATTATCAATGGTATGAAAGTGGCAATCGATTATAATTCAATTGACCAACAATTATTAACAGAAAAACTCATTTACGAAAAAAATGTTGAGTTGGTAGAAGTCCCCGGGCATCAAATAGTATCTGCTGTACGTCAAGGAATTGTTGATGTGGGTGTATGGAATTATGATGAAATTGTTGATAAAAACTACCAAGACATCCATTATATCAAACTTTCTAGCGATATATTAGATGAACAAATGAGTACATCGGTCATTGTGGTGCACACACAAAATAAATCCTTGCAAGCATTCTTTAAACAAAGTTTTCAAACAGAGAATGTCTTGACAATTCAACGTGCTGTTTATACAGGGACGATTATCCCTCAATATTAGGAGACAGATTATGATAATAGAAAAATTAAACATATTAGAACAAGGTACAATTATTGATAGTGAAACAAAAGAATGGGTAATCAGAATCCGTGAAGCATTAAAAATGTATGACGAGTGTTTGGGTGACACGGAAATGGAAGTATTTTTAATTCATTTAGCAATGGCAGATGCTCGTCGGAAACAAAATGATACATCTGTTCAAGCTATGGATGACGCGTTTTTTAAAGAAGTTCAAGAACATGAAAAATATGCTCTAAGTCAACAAATTTATACAGAGTTATTATCAGACAAACATTTTTCTGAGCCAGAAATGACCTATATTTATTTGCATCTTGTCAATATGTTAGGAGGGAATTGATGTGTTTTTAGATATCACATTAACAAGAAATCCTAAACTACTCGAAGTTGCTAAAAATTTACACCAATCCGGTGATATTTTGCCAGACACGTATGTATTAGATTTGGATACGATTTTACAAAATGCAAGAGCAATGGCAGATGTGGCAAAACAGGAACAAGTGGAATTGTTTTATATGCCAAAACAATTTGGACGCAATCCACTTATTTCCAAAAAAATTAGTGAAACAGCTATTTCAAAAGCCGTTGTTGTCGATTATAAAGAAGCTTTGTTGTTGATGAAACATCAATTACCTTTAGGGAATGTAGGACATTTGGTTCAAATTCCTAATACTCTACTTGAGAAAATCATTGCTTATGGGACAGACTATATCACTGTTTTTTCAATGGAAAAATTACAACAAATTGTAGATGTGGCAAAACGTTTACAAAAAAAGCAGCGTGTATTATTAAAAATCATTGAGCCAACAGATACAATTTATGAAGGACAGTATGGTGGTTTTCATCTATCACAACTAGAAGAAGTCGTGACGTATTTAAGTCAACAGTCTTATGTAGAATTAGGAGGATTGACATCATTTCCTTGCTTTTTATTTAATCAAGTTGATGATATTGTACCAACTAAAAATATACAAACATTGCAAAAAGCTAAAGAGTTTTTAGAAGAAAAAGGTATCACAAATCTTGCGATCAATATGCCATCTGCTACATCGACATATACAATTCCTAAAATTAAAGCACTGAATGGGACACAAGGTGAACCAGGGCATGCCTTAACAGGAACAACACCATTACATCAAGTGACATCTTTGATTGAAAGACCGGCTATGGTCTATGTGAGTGAGATTTCACATTGTTTAGACAATCATGCCTATTTCTATGGTGGAGGGTACTATCGTCGAGGACATTTTGAACATGTTATTGTCTATGAACCTTTCAGAGTTGTAAGAGATACATTGATGCCATTTGATTGTGAAAGTATTGATTATTATTTAAAAACAGAAAAAGAACATGCAGTAGGCAGCACGGTTTTAGCGGCCTTTAGAACACAAATTTTTGTCACAAGAAGTGACGTTGCTGTTGTATCAGGAATACAAACAGATAATCCTAAACTAGAAGGGATATTTGATAGTTTGGGTAATCAAATAAGAAGGTGAAAAAAGTGGGACGATTTATTGTGATCGTACTGGATAGCTTTGGCGTTGGTGCCATGGACGATGTTTCTCAAGTCAGACCGATTGATGTCGGAAGTAATACAGCAAAACATATTATACAAGCATCTCCAACTATTCAGTTACCAACATTAGAAAAATTAGGATTGATGAACGCCATTGGCGAAGAACTACCATCTCATTCTTTTTCTAAAACAGCAAATTATGGGACGAGTGATTTAGCTCATTATGGAGCAGATTCATTTTTAGGGCATCAAGAGATTATGGGGACAACACCTAAAGTTCCTTTAATCGAGCCTTTTAATGAAAAAATAGATGATGTCGAGTGTCATTTATTACAACACGGATATAATGTCAGACGTCTTGGAGAAAAAGGTGCACAAATTTTAATTGTCAATAATGTCGCAACTGTTGGCGATAATTTAGAAACAGACGCGGGTCAAGTCTATAATGTATCCGCTTGTTTAGATAGCATCTCTTTTGAGGACTTGAAACAATTAGGACAAAGAGTAAGAGAAGTGGTACACGTATCACGTGTGATTGCTTTTGGTGGTCAAAAAATAACGATTGATGATTTATTACATGCTTTTGAAGTAAGAGGCACACATATTGCAGGTGTAGATGCTCCAAAATCCCATGTTTATGAGTGTGGTTATCAAGTGGTGCATCTAGGATACGGCATTGATAAAAACACACAAATCGCAACAATTCTCGATAAAAAAAATATCACTGTTTCTTTTTTAGGAAAAGTAGCAGATATTGTTCAAACAGAAAGCACACGTTTATTTCCTGGAGTGGATTCAAATACATTATTTGATTCACTCATAAAAGAAGTAAAAGACATCTCGCATGGTTTTATTGCCTTGAACATTCAAGAAACAGATTTAGCAGGGCATGCACAAGATGTGCAACGCTACGCCGATAGACTTGAGTTAAGTGATAAACGTATCGAAGAATTGTTACCATTGCTTGTCAAAGGCGATGTACTTATTGTCATGGCAGACCATGGAAATGACCCAACGATTGGACATAGCAATCATACACGAGAAAAAGTGCCTTTGCTTGTATATTCACCAACTATTGAAGGGAAATATATTGGACATAGACAAACATTAGCTGACGTGGCAGCGACAGTGGCCGATTACTTTGATGTAAACATGCCACAACATGGACAATCTTTCTTAGCAAATATTTTTGAGGAAAAAGCATGAACAGAATAAAGCACTATGCTTTTAAAACATTTCTAGCTTTGTCTAATGTACATAAATCTGTTTGCCGTGTTTTTCCTAATGCTCTTATAAACATAACAGAGCATTCTGGATATTATATGGGTATCAAAAATGTTCCAGATATTAAAAATTCTTTTATTCAATCGTTAGAATCGTTAGGATACATTTTACATACTGTGGATAAAGCAAGTCTTGGTGGTAGGGGTATCGACATTGATTTGAAAAATCCATTAACAGGACAAGCAATGACCGGTTCATCAAGTGGAACGGCAATGAATGTTTTTCTTAATATCAATGATATAGGTATTGGAACAGACGGAGGAGGCTCCGTTTTAGCGCCAGCACTGGCTTTGAATGTATGTAGTTGTATACATGGATTATTGGGAAAAGATGCTGTGAATGAGGGAACGGTCAAACGCTCAACAGATGGTATACCGTTCACCGCCTCTTTAGGCATTTTGTCCAAAGAATTATCACATATTCAACGCATTATCTATCATCAAATTCCACTCACGGCTGAATCACATTCACACGTGAACATCGCAATAGATAGTGCTATAGATTTACCTTATCCCAAAATAGATATAACCGACAAGTATACACTATCTCGCCAAGCGCTGATTGAACGCTTAGAATGTTTATTACAGTCATATGACATCATTATTTCTAAAGAAGGACCTGTTGATTATCACGGTTTTGGCGAAAGTATTTTTGGACATTTTGACCAAGGAACGCAAACGATTCAACAAAAAGCAAATAAAGGCTTTATACGTGTCGCCAATATGTGTCATGCCATGGCAGTAACTGTACCATCTACAGAATTATCGACAGGATATGTTTTGATATGTCGAACAACTAATAAAACAGTGGTTGATACATTATTTAAACTAGCCGACCAATTAAAAGCTCCTAAAGATACATTAGTCGAACAATATTTTGGGCGTTTAGATCAATATTTTACTGGTGGAAAATCAGTTTAAGTATTTTTTACTTGACCTTTTTCTTCTATCAGCGTATTATTCTATTTGGGCTCCCTTTTTGTAGGGACAGTTGATTTCCCCCATTCCTTTTGGAGTGGGGGCTTTATTATGTTAACAACCCATAAAGAGATAAGGAGGAAGTCAAATATGACAAAATACATTTTTGTAACAGGTGGCGTAGTGTCATCTATTGGAAAGGGTATTGTTGCAGCATCATTAGGAAGATTATTAAAAAATAGAGGATTTAAAGTCACTATTCAAAAATTTGACCCATATATTAACGTTGACCCAGGTACGATGAGTCCGCTACAACACGGAGAAGTGTTTGTAACAGATGACGGTACAGAAACGGACTTAGACTTAGGTCACTATGAACGTTTTATTGATATTAACTTAAATCAATATTCAAATGTGACCACAGGTAAAGTTTATTCAGAAGTGTTACGTAAAGAACGCCGTGGTGACTATTTAGGAGCAACAGTTCAAGTCATTCCACATATTACAAATGAAATTAAAGAAAAAATCATGCGTGCCGGTGAAACAACAGATTCAGATATCGTCATTACAGAAGTTGGTGGCACAGTGGGGGATATCGAGTCTTTACCATTCTTAGAAGCACTACGACAAATGAAATCTGATGTGGGGTCACAAAATGTTGTTTATGTGCACACAACACTTATTCCATACTTAAAAGCTGCTGGCGAAATGAAAACAAAACCAACACAACACAGTGTTAAAGAATTACGCAGTTTAGGTATTCAACCAAATATTTTAGTTGTACGTACAGAAAAACCATTACCAAATGGTATTCGTGAAAAATTAGCATCATTTTGTGATGTTGACGAACGTGCCGTTATTGAATCTCGTGACGTGGATACATTGTATACTATCCCGTTATTACTACAAGAACAAGGCATGGATCAACTCGTATGCGACCTATTCGGTCTAAAAAGTGCTCCTAAAGCAGAAATGTCCGAATGGAAACAATTAGAACAAACAGTTCTAAACTTAAAAGAGAAAGTAAAAATCGCAATTGTTGGGAAATATGTATCTTTACCAGATGCCTATTTATCTGTTGCAGAAGCCTTAAAACATGCTGGCTATGCACACAATGCAGATGTAGAAATTGACTGGGTACCAGCAGAAGACATAACAGATGAAAATGTTTCCCAAAGATTAAAAGATGCCAAAGGTATTTTAGTACCAGGTGGTTTTGGAAAACGTGGTATCGAGGGTAAAATCGCCACTATTAAATATGCACGTGAAAATAATATCCCGTTCTTTGGTATTTGCTTAGGTATGCAATTAGCATGTATTGAGTTTGCTAGAAATGTCGTTGGTCTAGAGGGAGCTGATACAGCTGAAGAAAACCCAAATGTAACACATAATATTATTGACTTAATGTCTGATCAAGTAGACCAAGACACAATGGGAGGTACATTGCGCTTAGGTTTGTATCCGTGTGTATTACAAGAAGGTACATTAGCTCGCTCATTATACGGCGAAGAATTAGTACACGAACGTCATCGTCATCGTTATGAATTTAACAATGCGTATCGTGAACAATTAAGCGAAAAAGGATTGATATTCTCAGGTGTATCTCCAGACGGACGTTTAGTTGAAATTATCGAATTGGCAAATCACCCATTCTTTATCGCTGCACAATTCCACCCAGAATTTGTATCACGCCCAACAAGACCACAACGTATTTTTAACGGTTTTGTAAAAGCTGCTTTGGAACAAAAATAATATCGTGAAATCCGTCCAAAGAGCATCATGCTCTTTGGACGGATTATTGTTTATAAAATGCGGGAACAAAAAACGTATATTTGTTCATAGTATCTTTGCTTTTTAAATAAATATTGTGGATAATAATGTAATAAAAATGATTATAATATTCTTCATATCTTTTTGCTGAGCCAATCCAAATCCTAGAATTGCAAGACAACTATGCCGAATAGATAATTTCCCCGTCGCATAGGCAATCACTAAAATACAGACTAATAACAATAGTGGTATATTTTTTTTGAGTATATTTTTTATATTCTGTATGGTAATCATCTCCTTCTATATCTATATTGCATCAACAACATTCTTTTTATAATGTTCACCTAACCTTTCTGAATGAGAATAATTGTGTTTACACGATTATTGTAAATCATCAAAAGTATATTGTGTGAAAAAGTAGCAAATGTGACAGAAGTGTCGCACATTTGCTACTTTTATGGGTGTTTTTAAATTAAAAAAATACTTAATTCCGGATAGACTGTTTGTAATTGGTTTAAAATGGTGATATATCGTTTTTGATAGTAGGGTATATCTAAAAAATCACAAACAGAAAAAACGTGTTTCATCATCTCTTGTGCAGTAACATCTTTTTCTAAACATAGAAAAATGCTTTTAAGGAATTTAAGATGTAGACGCTCAAAAATAAATGGTTCATGTAATCTTTGGGATAGCATTGACTGAAAAATATTTCTAGCATGTCGTATATCTTGATGATGTAAAAAGAAGATGACTAAATGAAATGCTGTTTGAATATATTCATGGCTATATTGGTCTAGATGTTCATAGCGTTTTAAACCATTGATACAATTTTTATAAACAATGTTAATAAATGGGGTATCTAAATAAGGAATAAGACAATCGAATAATAACATTTCATAAGTTGTCCATGTTTCGACTTTGACTAAATATTGTTTTAATTGATAGAGGGCAGATTCATGTTGTGTTAAGATAACATCACATAATAATCCAAGATGGTGGTAGGTATCATTGTCATATGCAGAAAAATGATAGGCTTGTGAACGAATGTGTTGTATTTCTTCTTGATGATAAGAACCAAGGGAGTTTGTCAATATATTTTTTAAAGGAAAGTGTTGATAATCACGTTTTAAAAATAGGAATTCATCTAAGTCAACGTGTAAATGTTCTAAAAGATACAAAACAGCATCAAAAGAAATCTCATGTTCTCCTTTGACAAAACGATGATATGACGATGATGATAGTTTGTCTTGACAAATATCTTTAATAGAAAAGTTTTTACTTTTTCGTAAATATTGTATAAGTTCCCCTGTTTGCATGTTACCCCTCCTATATAACCTTTAAATATAACCTTTAAAATAATTTTAATGTGAAAAGTGTTTGATATTCTTATTATAATGAAGATGCATTTCGTTTATCAAGTATTTTTAAAAAAGTATTGCCATTTTCTTTTAATGATGATATAATTCAGAAAAACAAGAGAAAGGACGTTAAGAACATGACACAAACAAAACAATGTGTGTATTTATCTGTAAATAGTTGGCAAAGCCAATAGATACGGTTGTTTCTTAGTGTACTTTTTGTGCATAGATACAACCTTTTCGTGTTGAAAATGTGTATCTATGTGGCAGACAAATTCTTAGAATGAACTATACCACGTGGATAAAAAATCGACGTGGTTTTTGTTTGTAAAAAGGCCACTTATTATAAGTGGTCTTTTTATATAGTTCATTCAATAAATGAAAAACGAGGTTATGATGATGAAAAAAACAGTATTAGCATTTGGATTATTCATTTTAGCAGTATTAGGTATTGGATATGTGACTCAACAAAAACCAGTACAACAGCCAGTACAAGAAACGAAAAAGATTGTCAAAGTTGGTGTTTTACAATTATTAAGTCACCCAGCATTAGATACTATTTATAAAGGTATTACAGATGAACTAGGTAATTTAGGTTATGTTGATGGGAAAACAATGCAAATTGATTTTCAAAATGCACAAGCAGATCAAAGTAATTTAGTGTCTATGAGTCAAAAATTAGTGTCAGAAAAACCGGATATTTTAATTGGTATTACAACTCCAGCTACTGCATCATTGGCTAACGCAACAAAAGAGATTCCAATTATTATGGGGGGGATTACATATCCTGTTCAAGCCGGTTTAATCACAAGTGAAGAAAAACCAGGAAACAATATTACAGGTGTAAGTGATAGAACACCAATTAAACAACAATTAGAGTTGATGAAAAAAGTGGTGCCAAACTTGAAAAAAATTGGTATTTTATATACAGCAAGTGAAGATAACTCAACACGTCAAGTTGAAGAAGCAAAAGAATTGGCAAAAGCATTAGATTTAGAAGTAGTGGTTAAATCTATTTCAAATACAAATGACATTGAGCAAGTGACAGAAGGATTGGCAAGTGATGTACAAGCTATTTTTGTTCCGATTGATAACACAGTAGCCAGTGCAATGGCAACAGTCGTTAAAGTAACAGATAAATACAAAGTACCTGTCTTCCCGTCAGCTGATACAATGGTTAAAGACGGTGGTGTTTTAGGCATCGGTGTTGACCAATACAAAATCGGTGTTGAAACAGCTAAAGTTGTTGTTGCGGTGTTAAATGGTGTAGAGCCGAAAGAAAAAGCAATCGTATTGGCAAATGAAGGTGTTGTATACATCAATGAAACAAAAGCAAAAGCATTAGGTATTGATATTCCAGAAGAGATTAAAGCAAAAGCAATAATTGTAGATAAAGAATAAGGAGTTTTCTATGGATATTTTTATTTCAGCCATTTCCCAAGGGATTTTATGGGGACTATTGTCACTAGGCGTATTTATTAGTTTTAGAATTTTAAATATTGCCGATATGACTACAGAGGGAACCTTTCCTCTAGGAGCAGCGATTTGTATGACGGCTATTTCTCGAGGTGTTTCCCCTCTATTAGCGACAATATTGGCTATTTGTGGTGGCGTTTTGGCAGGCCTTGTTACCGGATTTTTAATCACAACATGCCGTATTCCAAGTTTATTAGCAGGTATTTTAACAATGACAGGACTACTATCCATTAACTTACGTGTGATGGGACGTCCAAATTTAACTCTTTTAGACAAAGACACCATTTTTACACCTGCAACACAACTAGTCTTGCCACATCATTACGACACAATTCTTGTCGGCGTATTTGGCGTATCATTATTGATATATCTGATGTTTGTATTTTTTAAAACAGAATTAGGACAAGGTTTAATTGCCACGGGAGATAATCCTAAAATGGCAACATCATTTGGTATTTCAACGAAAAAGATGACACTACTTGGTCTAATGCTATCCAACGGAATTGTGGCACTAGCAGGTGCAATTATTTCACAACACAACGGATACGCCGATGTGAACAGTGGACTAGGTGTTATTGTCATTGCTTTAGCAGCAATTATTATTGGAGAAGTTCTTTTTTCTAAAGTTTCCTTTTTAGAACGCTTAATTTGTACAGTTTATGGTTCTATTATTTATCGTATCTTATTGGTTGGTGTTTTAAAATTACAAGTCATTGAAGCCAACGACTTTAAACTTGTTTCAGCGATACTCATTGCCTTATTTTTAACAATGCCACATTTACGAAAAAAAGGACAAAAAGGAGGAGTATAGATGTCATTTATTGAAATCAATCATATCGAAAAAACATTTTACTCTAATGCTGGCGATTATAAAGCGTTGCAAGACATTACATTGCATATAGAAGAGAGTGACTTTATCACCATCGTTGGAGGAAATGGAGCAGGTAAATCAACTTTTTTAAACGCTCTTGCAGGTAGTTTTGATATTGACAAAGGTGACATAAAAATTAACGGCACGTCCATTACAACCTTATCTGAATATGAACGTGCAAAATATATCAGTCGCGTGTTTCAAAATGCGTTACACGGAACAGCACCACGTATGACGGTTTGCGAAAATATGGCATTGGCATATCGAAAAGATCAAAAAAGACGCTTGAAAAAAGGAATCACACCCAAAGAAAAATCTTTGTTTATTGAACAATTAGCATCTTTAGAATTAGGGCTAGAAACACGCCTAAACACCGAAATGGGACTACTGTCGGGAGGACAACGCCAAGCCATAGCCTTACTCATGGCAACATTAAAAAAACCATCTTTATTATTACTAGATGAACATACATCTGCATTAGACCCAAAAATGCAGCAAATGGTGATGAAACTCACACAACAAAAAATCAAAGAAAATCACATGACAGCTCTCATGATTACGCACAACATAAACGATGCCTTAACTTATGGAAATCGTTTAATTGTGCTAAAAAATGGGCAAATCATCAAAGATGTTAAACAAGAAGAAAAAAACAAACTCACTGTAACAGATATTTACGCGTTGTATGATTAGAATAAATAAAAAACCGAAGTAACTACACATGATGTTACTTCGGTTTTTATGTTGTTTGTTAAATTTATGTTTTTTAGTATTAAAAAATAGTTTCATTATATTTGAATGCTTGTTTATGAAAAGTGGATGATATACTACAAAGAAAAGAAACGGCATTATAATAGTTACAACGGTTGATAATTTGGAGAGAATACCTAAATGTAATTGTATAGATTGAATATTATAAACAGACTTTCTGCACCAAAAAGTATATAATTTACTGCATAAAATAAATTTAAAAAAAACCTTGAAAAGTCCATTCTTTTTGTATATAATAGTACGGTATTATATTACACTTTGTTCCGATATGCGATAGGGTGCTTGAAAAAGTTTATCGTATAGATGAGGGCGAAGGAAGAAAAACCAAAATGGAGGAATTTTAACATGGCAGTTATTGCAATGAAACAATTGCTAGAAGCAGGGGTACACTTCGGACACCAAACACGTCGTTGGAACCCAAAAATGAAACGTTATATTTTTACAGAAAGAAATGGTATTTATATCATTGACTTACAAAAAACTGTAAAATTAGTAGATGATGCATACGACTATATGCACCAAGTAGCACAAGACGGTGGTATTTGCTTATTTGTTGGAACTAAAAAACAAGCACAAGATGCTGTTAAAGATGAAGCATTACGCTCAGGTCAATACTACATTAACCATCGTTGGTTAGGTGGAACATTAACAAACTGGGATACAATCCAAAAACGTATTGCACGCTTAAAACGTATTAAAGCAATGGCAGAAGACGGAACTTTTGATGTATTACCTAAAAAAGAAGTTGCTGCATTATTAAAAGAACAAGAAAGATTAGAAAAATTCTTAGGTGGTATTGAAGATATGCCAAGAATTCCTGATGTATTGTTCATCGTAGACCCACGTAAAGAAAGAATTGCTGTTCAAGAGGCTAAAAAATTGAATATCCCAATCGTAGCGATGGTTGATACAAACTGTGATCCAGATGAAATTGATGTTGTTATCCCATCAAATGACGATGCAATTCGTGCGGTTAAATTGATTGTTGCTAAAATGGCTGATGCGTTCATCGAAGGCAACCAAGGTGAAGATCAAGTGACAGCTGAAGATTTTTCAAGTGATGAAGTAGAAGTAACTTCATTAGAAGAAATCGTTGAAGTTGTAGAAGGCGACAACGCTTAATTATAGAAAAACGAATGACTGTCTTAGAAGGAAAGAAAATAGCTTTTCGTCGTATTAAGACAGTCTTTTTTAAAGAAAAACATTATTGGAGGAACAGAAAGTGGCAGAAATTACAGCAAAATTAGTAAAAGAATTACGTGACATGACTGGCGTAGGTATGATGGATGCTAAAAAAGCATTAGTAGCAGTAGAAGGAGATATTGAAAAAGCGGTAGACTATTTACGTGAAAATGGTTTAGCAAAAGCTGCTAAAAAAGCAGACCGTATCGCTGCTGAAGGTAGCACAACAATTTTTGTTGATGGTAACACAGCTGCAATCGCAGAAATCAACGCAGAAACAGACTTTGTTGCAAAAAATGACAAATTCCAAGCATTAGTTGCTAAATTAGGTGAAGTATTAGCAAAAGAAAAACCAGCTAATGTAGATGAAGCATTATTGATTAACGTTGATGGTGCAACTGTTGGTGAAATGATTGCGGAAGCAACAACAACAATCGGAGAAAAAATTGAATTACGTCGTTTTGAAATTGTTGAAAAAGGCGATAACGAAGCATTTGGTGCTTACTTACACATGGGTGGACGTATTGCTGCATTAACTGTTTTATCAGGAACAACTGACTCAGACGTAGCAAAAGACGTATCAATGCACGTTGCAGCAATTAACCCTAAATATGTATCTCGTGACCAAGTATCTGCTGAAGAAATTGAACATGAGAAAAAAGTATTAACAGAACAAGCGTTAAACGAAGGCAAACCAGCTAATATCGTTGAAAAAATGATTCAAGGTCGTTTAAACAAATTCTTAGCTGAAATCAGCTTGAATGACCAACCATTCGTTAAAAATCCAGATGAAACAGTTTCTGCATACGTTGCAACAAAAGGCGCAACAGTAAAATCATTCGTACGTTTTGAAGTCGGCGAAGGTATTGAAAAACGTGTTGACAACTTTGTAGAAGAAGTTATGAGCCAAGTGAAAAAATAATCAATTTGACATCGAGAATAGCTCCCAACTTTGGGAGCTTTTTTCTAAGAAAGATTATAATGGAGGATAGGTATAGTGGTACAGCCAGTGTATAAACGTGTTGTTTTAAAATTAAGTGGAGAAGCATTAGCAGGAAATACCGGATTTGGTATCAATCCAGCAACAATTAAAGAAATCGTTAAAGAAGTAAAAGAAATATACGAATTAGGTGTTGAGGTTTGTATTGTTGTTGGTGGCGGTAATATTTGGAGAGGAAATATCGGTTCTGAAATGGGTATGGAACGTGCACAAGCAGACTATATGGGCATGCTTGCTACCGTTATGAATGCTTTAGCATTACAAGATACATTAGAAAATATTGGTGTACCAACAAGAGTGCAATCATCTATTGACATGAGACAAATTGCTGAACCTTATATTAGACGAAGAGCAGTACGTCACTTAGAGAAAAAACGTGTTGTAATTTTTGCAGGGGGTACAGGAAATCCGTATTTTTCAACAGACACAACCTCAGCATTAAGAGCAGCTGAAATTAATGCAGATGTTATTTTAATGGCAAAAAATAATGTCGATGGTGTGTATAATGCTGACCCGCGTACACATGCAGATGCAACGAAATTTAATGAATTAACACATTTAGATGTTATCAATAAAGGATTGCAAGTCATGGATTCAACAGCAAGTTCTTTAAGTATGGATAATAATATTCCATTGATTGTGTTTAATTTAAATGAACCAGGAAATATTCGTCGTGTTGTATTAGGAGAAAGTATCGGTACTATCGTCAAAAATGCCTAGGAGGAAATTGTATGATACAAGAAATTTTACAAAAAACAAAAGAAAGAATGGAAAAAGCAGAAGCTGCATTACAACGTGAATTAGGTTCCATTCGTGCAGGGCGTGCAAATGCAAGTTTACTAGAACGTGTTTCTATTGAATATTACGGTGCATTAACACCATTAAACCAAATGGCACAAATTTCTGTACCAGAAGCACGTATGTTATTGATTACACCTTACGATAAATCAGTATTGAAAGAAATGGAACGTGCAATTTTACAAAGTGACATCGGTATTACACCTAGTAATGACGGGAATGTCATTCGTTTAGTGATTCCACCGTTAACAGAAGAACGTCGTAAAGAATTGGCTAAACAAGTGAAAAAAGAAGCAGAAAATAGTAAAGTGGCTATCCGTAATATTCGTCGTGATGCGATTGATGAATTGAAAAAAGCAGAGAAAGCAAAAGAAATTACAGAAGACGAATTACGTCAAAATGAGAAAAAAATACAAGATTTAACAGATCAAGCAACCAAAGAATTGGATCGTTTAGCTTCTGAAAAAGAAAAAGAATTATTAGATGTTTAATAAAATCTCTGATAAAACGGCTATTTCCTTGTATTTCTCTTGAAATAAATTCTTTAAAGTGTTATAATATAGAAAATAAGTCGTGGTGAAAGGAGTGAACGGAAACGTTCACTTCTTTTTGTAACATACACGGCAACATGTATTAAGGAGGAATGAATGAGTAAAGTAGTTGATTTAGTAAGTTCTCTTGTCCACGATATATTTACTGATACAGATTTTGAATTAGTAGACGTTGAATTTGTCAAAGAAGGAAAATCTTGGTTTTTAAGAGTATTTGCCGATAAACAAAATGGTATTGACATTGATGAATGTGCGTGGATTAGCGAGCAACTAAGCGATAAATTGGATGCTATTACACCAGATCCAATTCCTCAAGCATACTTTTTAGAAGTGTCTTCTCCTGGTGCAGAGCGTCCACTAAAAACAGAAGAAGATATTCAAAATGCAATAGGAAAATATATTCATGCGTCTTTTTATCAAGCGATAAATGGGCAAAAATTTATAGAAGGTACTTTGAAAGAAGTATCTACTGATGTTTTAACCTTAGAGGTAAAAGATAAAACAAGGTTAAATACAGCTAATATCGAACGTAAAAATATTGCTAAATTACGATTAGCAATTCAATTTTAATGGATAGTCTAAATAGAGGAAGGATTATAAAATGAGCAAAGAGATGTTACGTGCTCTAACAATGTTAGAAGAAGAAAAAGGAATTTCAAAAGAAATTGTCATTGAAGCATTAGAATTAGCATTAGTATCTGCTTATAAAAGACATTATGGACAAGCACAAAATGTTGAAGTTGTGTTTGACCAAAAAAAAGGTAATATTCATGTGTATGCCGTGAAAGAAGTTGTTGATTATGTATTTGATTCAACATTAGAAGTCAGTTTAGAAGAAGCATTGACAATCAATAAAGCGTATGAATTAGGTGACAAAATTCGTTTTGAAGTTACACCAAAAGATTTTGGACGTATTGCTGCTCAAACAGCAAAACAAGTGATTATGCAACGTATTCGTGAAGCAGAACGTGACATTATTTATAATGAATTTATTCAATATGAATCGGATATTATGACAGGGATTGTTGAAAGACAAGATGCACGCTATATCTATGTTAATTTAGGTAAAATTGAAGCAGTTCTTTCAAAACAAGACCAAGTACCAAATGAAACGTATCATTCACATGATCGTATTAAAGTGTATGTTGTAAAAGTTGAAAACACAACAAAAGGACCACAAATTTTTGTAAGTCGCTCACATGCTGATTTAGTAAAACGTTTATTTGAACAAGAAGTACCAGAAATTTACGATGGCGTTGTTGAAATTGTTTCTGTAGCTCGTGAAGCGGGAGATCGCTCAAAAGTCGCTGTACGCTCTCGTGATAAACATATCGACCCAGTTGGTACTTGTGTAGGTCCAAAAGGACAACGTGTACAAACGATTGTGGATGAATTGGGCGGAGAAAATATGGATATTGTTGAGTGGAATGAAGATCCAGCTAAATTTATTGCGAATGCATTAAATCCAGCACAGGTTTCACAAGTTATTTTCAATGATGAACAAACAGCTTGTACGGTTGTTGTTCCTGATTCACAACTATCATTAGCTATCGGAAAACGTGGACAAAATGCACGTTTGGCAGCACGTTTAACGAATAAAAAAATTGATATTAAATCAGAATCAGCTTATCAAGAATTAACAACTCAACAATCAGATGTGTATTCACTAGAAAATTTAGCATTAGAAAATGAAGAGGAATAATCATGAAAAAAAGAAAAATACCAATGCGTAAATGTGTGGTTTCACAAGAGTTATTTCCAAAAAAAGAATTAACACGCATTGTACGACAACCAGATGGAACAGTTGCGATTGATCCAACTGGTCGTTTAAATGGGCGTGGTGCGTATATTTCTTTAAATCCAACATTAGTTGAAAAAGCAAAACAAACAAAAATTTTTGAAAAGCAATTAGAAGTCAAAATAGAAGATGCATTTTATGATGAACTTTACGCTTATTTAGACCATAAATTAGCAAGGAGCTTACTAGGCAATGTTAAATGATCAAAAGCAATTAAATTTGCTAGGGTTAGCCACAAGAGCTAGATTATTGGTAAGTGGTGAAGAAATCGTATTAGCAGAAGTGAAAAAAAAGCGTGCAACATTAGTTATTATCGCAACAGATGTCAGTGATAACACGAAGAAAAAAATCATAGATAAATGTCATTATTATAAAGTTCCTTACAAAGAACAATTCACAACGGCGTATATTAGTCATGCTATTGGAAAGAAACGCTCTATTTGTGCATTTATTGATGGTGGCTTTGCGAATAGTTATCAAAAACTAGACATGTCATGAAAAAATAGAGGAGGTTCATAATGGGAAAAAAACGCGTATATGAATATGCCAAAGAACAAGGCTTATCAAGTAAAGAAATTATTGAAAAAGCTGCTAAATTAGGGATTAGCTATCAAAGTCACATGTCAACGATGAGTGATGAAGATATTGCGAAATTATCACAAAGTCAAAAACAAAAAGCTGTATCTAAAGATAAAAATCCACTATTTGTAGCAGATAAAAAGAAAGAGCAAAAAGGACCTCAAGGACAGCAAAAGCACTTTAAGAAAAATCATGCGGGAGAACACAAATCGGTGACAAATTCGACGCAACAAACAAATCAAAAACCAAATGGGCAACATAAACAACAAAAGCCATTTGTAAAAAAAGATAGAGAAGAAAATAAAAAAACTATGGTATCAAACACTCCAAAACAAGAAAACAAACAAACAACTTTTGTCAAAGATGACTTTAAAAAGAATAAACCACAACGTTTCGCTAAAGATACTCGTGATGAAAACGATGGAAGCTTTGGAAAGAAAAACAAAAAACAAGACAAACGTCAAAATAATCATTTTGATGACAATGCCTTTTCAAGAGGTGGAAAAAAACAACGTCATAAAAAAGCAGAAGTGAAAAAACCTGCTATGCCACAACGTAAATTTAAAGAATTACCTGAAGTATTGGTTTACACAGACGGTATGACCGTTGCTGAAATTTCTAAAAAAATCTATCGTGAACCTGCTGAAATTATCAAAAAACTATTTATGATGGGTGTTATGGCAACGTTAAATCAAGGTTTAAGTGCTGATGCCATTGAATTATTAGCGGCAGATTATGGTATCGAAGCGCAAGCAAAAGTTATTGTTGATAATACAGACTTAGATAGTTTCTTCGATGCAGAGATTGATGCTGCTACATTAACAGAACGTGCGCCTGTTGTAACAATTATGGGACACGTTGACCATGGTAAAACAACATTATTAGACTATTTAAGAAATACAAAAGTATCATTATCTGAAGCCGGTGGTATTACGCAACATATTGGAGCGTATCAAGTAGATGTTCAAGGAAAAACAGTAACGTTCTTAGATACACCAGGACATGCTGCGTTCTCAGCAATGCGTGCTCGTGGAGCAGATGTAACGGATATTACCATTATCGTTGTTGCAGCAGATGACGGTGTGATGCCACAAACAATAGAGGCAATCAACCATGCGAAAGCTGCTGATTTACCAATTATTGTTGCTGTAAACAAAATAGACAAACCAGATGCTAACCCAGGTCGTGTGATGCAAGAATTAAGTGAGCAAGGTGTTATTGCAGAAGCATGGGGTGGAGATGTACCGTTTATTGAAATTTCTGCAAAATTCGGTCAAAATGTAGACGAATTATTGGAAATGATTTTGTTAGTTGCTGAAATGCAAGAATTGAAAGCTAGTCCAGACCGTTTAGCTTTAGGTTCTGTTATTGAAGCGCGTTTAGATCCAAGTCGTGGTGCTGTAGCAACATTATTAGTACAACATGGTACTTTAAATATTGGAGATCCTATTGTTGTTGGGAATACATTCGGGCGTGTGCGTACAATGGTAAATGATCATGGTAGACGTGTGAAACAAGCTATTCCATCAACACCAGTTGAAATTACTGGGTTAAATGGTGCACCACAAGCTGGCGATAGATTTGTTGTTTTCCAAGATGAAAAAACAGCTCGTGCAGCAGGTGAACAACGTGCTAAAAATGCATTGGTTGAACAAAGAAATGCTCGTCAACATGTAACATTGGATAACTTATTTGCAAGTCTAAAAGAGGGCGAGTTAAAAGAAGTTAACGTCATTATCAAAGCAGATGTACAAGGTTCAGCAGAAGCGTTAGTATCAAGTTTACAAAAAATTGATGTTGAAGGTGTTCGTGTACGTATTGTCCATTCAGCAGTAGGGGCAATCAACGAAAGTGATATTACATTAGCAGCAGCAAGTAATGCAATTATCATTGGATTTAACGTTCGCCCTACACCACAAGCAAAAATACAAGCAGAAGACGAACAAGTAGACATTCGTTTACACCAAATCATTTATCGTGTTATTGAAGAAATTGAAACAGCGATGAAAGGTATGCTTGACCCAGAATATGAAGAACAAATTATTGGTCAAGTTGTTGTTCGTGAAACATATAAAGTATCTAAAGTCGGAACAATCGCTGGAGCTTATGTATTAGAAGGACGCATCGAACGTAACTGTAAAGTACGTGTTATTCGTGATAATATTGTTATCCATGACGGCGAATTGGCAAGTTTAAAACGATTTAAAGACGATGTAAAAGAAGTGAAACTTGGATACGAGTGTGGATTGATGTTAACTAACTTCAATGATATTCAAGTAGACGATGTTATTGAACCATATATCATGGTTGAAATTAAACGCTAATAAACACAAACTCACTTGCATGAGTTTGGTGAAAAGATGAGGAGGTATTTATGGCAAATCATCGTGTAGGACGTGTTAGTCAAGAAATTTTTAGAGAAGTAGCAGATATTTTACGCTTTAAAGTAAAAGACCCTCGTGTAGACGGCATTACCATAACAGATGTGCATGTCACAGGTGACTTACAACAAGCAACAATTTATTACAGTACTTTATCTACATTAGCAAGTGACAGACAAGCAGAACAAACGGGTTTAGACAAAGCGACTGGCTTAATACGCCGTGAATTAGGGCAACGTTTAAGTTTATACAAAACTCCAGAATTACAATTTAAACGTGACGAATCTGTCGATTACGGTAATCGCATTGATGCACTAATCCGTCAAGTCAACGAAAAACAATAGTTTAATGATAATAAATCGTGTTGGTGGGAATAATCCACCAACACGATTTATTATAGAACCTTTTTATATTGTTGAATTTGCTGTTCTATTTTCTATCAATAAGTTATCAAATAAAAAAACAAGAAAAGAACAGCCGCTAAAGTTTAAATATTAAAAATTTTTATGAAAAAATCTATGTATAAGAAAAAGGCAATCACAAAAATAAATAGTTATTTTAATCTTAAATTTTTCATTTATCTACTCTAGTCTATCATTGATTTTTATAGAATCAACTTACTTATTTTAGATATATGTTATATGCCCGTTATATTACTCAACATAAATATTGTAAATTATTTTCTTTGAAAATAAATTGATAAGAGATAAATATAGTATGTATTTGAAAAAAGAAATTGTAAAAAATAATAATTTTTCTTTTAAATTTTTAAGTTATCACTAGTCATAATGCTTGAAAGATGCTATAATACTTTAGGTATGAAGTGAAAACTTCACTATTTTTGAACGTTTGGAGGGAAAAACATGCGCGTAAACATTACATTAGAATGTACAGAATCAGGAGAACGTAATTACATCACAACTAAAAACAAACGTAATAACCCAGAGCGTATCGAAGTGATGAAATATTGTCCAAAATTACGTAAAAGAACTTTGCACCGTGAGGTCAAATAGAGCTATTTATGTATAATAGATATTTTAAAAAGGCTGTTTAAACAGCTTTTTTTATTGTATAAAAAACTAAGCTGAAATAGATAAAATCTTAGAATTTTTAGTGATAAAATATCTCTTTTTATTGTTAAATAAAGCTTTATAGAGCTACAGTACTATATAAACTAAAAGATAAAGTTACACATAAATGAAGCGGTAAACTAACATTTTTTTGATGATGTTAGATTTTATTTTTCAAGTGAGTACAAATTTTTCCAACTCTTACATGATATTGTGAATAAAAATATTCTGAAATAAAAAGCTAGAAATCAACGTTTTTAATCGTTGTATTTCTAGCTTTTTACTATTTTTCCTAATATCAAACATCAGTATTTTTCGTGTTTGTATATAAAAATCCTGATATATAAACCCGTATTTTTTATTTATTTAGAGGTATAAAAAATAGTTTTTAACTTTTTTAGAGCTTTAAAAAGATTGACATGTATTTTTCATAAGAGTAAAATAGCCTGAAAATAGTACTATGTATGCAAAATAAAAAGGTACATGACTATGTTAAAAAAGAAAGGAGGGATAACATAATTGTCAAAAAAATTATGACAATTATGTATAAAGATGAAAATATGTAAATACATAGGTTGGCAGATTATCGTTGTCTTTCTTGTGGCAGTGAGTTTAAACAGTGGCATGATTCTGATGAGACCCTTATTGATGGAACGCTTGTTAAATATTAAAACGACAACATTGACAATGAATACAGTTTTAGAGTTTTTAGTTTATGGACTTATTCTATACACAATATTTTATAGTTCTACGCTTTTGGCTAATTTTGTTAGTAATCATCTACAACGACGTATACAAATTGTGATGAAAACAAAATTACTTAAATCTTTATTTTTACGAGATGAGTATATGTATGATGAGAAAGTATCCATTTTGACACAAGATATGGAAAACCTTTACGAACATTATTTTTTAAAACTTGATATGCTCATCGCAAGAATTTTTTCTTTAATCGTAACGGTTCTATTTATTTTATGCCAAGATATTCGAGTAGGACTTATGTTTATTAGTTTTTCAATTTTACGTCCAGTACCACATTGGTTAATGAATAAAAAAATACAAAGTAGTGGTGCACAGTATGCAGAAAAACAAAAAAATTTTCACTTAAAAGTTGGCGATTATTTTAAAGGTGTTAATACCATATTTTATAATGGTGCACAAAAAGAACAGCTAGATAGTATTTTGAAAAGTAACGAAATGTATGAGAATGCTAGATTAAAAGCTGATTGTACAACAAATCTGACGTTTTTTTTACTGGCCCGATTGAATTTATTGGTCAAGTATTGCCGCTTGCGTTAGGATTATTTCTTCAAACAAAAGGTGTAAATATTACATCAGCAAGCCTGGTTTCGATGTATATTGCTACAATGAGCTTGAATGGTCCAATTCAGACAATGCTGTATGGTATCTCTGATATTCAACGTTCAAAAGTTGTCCGTGATAAAATATTTTCTCTTTTGGAAACAGAAAATAAAGAATATACATATTCGGTAGTGAAGAATCTTCAGGAATTATGTGTAGTAGATTTAGAAAAGCAACAAGACAATCGTGTCTTATTTAAAGATGTTTCATTCACACTTAAAAAAACAGAGAAAATGCTTATTAAAGGATCGAGTGGGTCTGGTAAAACAACTTTGTTAAATATGATAGCTTCTAAAGAATCTGTCGAAAATGCACAAGTATTTGTTCGTGATACCAACGGAAATGTTTATACTGATTATCTTGGAAATGTGGCCTATTTATCACAGCAGCCGTTTTTTATGAACGCTTCTATTGAAGATAATTTAACACTCGGACAACATATATCTAAAGAAAAAATGCTCTATTTCTTAAAAATAGTCGGATTAACTGAAGAGATTCCTGATATTTTAGAGTATCAACTAAGGGATAATGGAAATAATCTTTCAGGAGGGCAGAAACTTCGTTTAGAATTAGTTCGTTTTTTGATTAGAGATAAAGATATCGTATTGGCTGATGAAATAACAGCAGCACTAGATAGAAAAAATGCAAAAAAAGTACGTCATATTTTATATAAATTACCGATTATTTTAATTGAGGTAGCACACCATATTGAAGATGATACTGTATATAAAGAAATATTAGATTTAGATAAGGGAAACAAATGATATTAAATATTTATTAAAATGGAGTTTGTGAGATTTTATCACACGGATTGTTAGATGGAAGTTGTTTTTAAGTTAAATAAAAATTAGAATACACTTAAAATAACTATTCGGTTATCTTTAATTTTGAGTAAGGGAGAAAATAATATGAACAAAAAAGTAAAATGGTTTTTAGGAGCTTCATCAGTATTATTACTGGCAGCTTGTGGTAACAATACGGCTAAACAAGAAGAGGAAGTCAAAAAAGGAGATATTACACAAAGTAAATTCCCTATTAAAATTGATCATGAAGGAACAGCTATTAGCGGAGGTATTTTAAAATATGCCATTGTTTCGGATAGTCCTATTGAAGGTGTTTTAAATGCAAACTATTGGTTAGGTGCTCCAGATGGAGAAGTTGTAGATTTCTTTGATGAATCTTTATTTGGTAGTGATTCAGATTTACATTTCACAGAAAGAATTGGTAAATTAACATTAGATAAAGAGAAAAAAGAAGTGACAGTAACCATTAAAAAAGATGTTAAATGGTCTGACGGACATCCATTAACGATTGATGATTATATTTATTCTTTTGAAGTCATTGGGCATAAAGATTACACAGGTGCTCGTTACGGCGACGATTTTTCAAATATTATCGGTATGGAAGAGTACCACAAAGGTGAAACTGATAAAATTTCTGGTATTAAAAAAGTTGATGACTATACTGTGACATTTAAAGTAAAAGAACTTTCACCGTCTATCATTCAATCAGGAGGCTTTTGGTCTAGTGCAATGCCGAAACATATTTTCAGTAATATTCCTATAAAAGACCAAGCTGCATCTGATGCCGTTCGTGTAAATCCAGTTGGTTTAGGAGCATTTCGTGTTACAAAAGTCGTTTCTGGAGAATCTGTTACACTAGAAGCTAATCCGTACTACTGGCAAGGCAAACCAAAAATTGAAGGTGTTGTTATGGAAGTTGTTAACACAACAAACGCTTCAGATGAGTTTGCTAAAGGAAATTATGACATCATGAGTGTCCCAACAAGTACATCTATCTATGACTCATTCAAAGAATTAGACAATGCAACGATTATTGGTAAATGGGAAAATACTGTCAATTATGTTGCGTTTAAATTAGGTAAATGGGATAAAGAAGCTGAGAAAATTGTGACAAACCCAGAAGCAAAAGCAAAAGACAAAGTATTACGTCAAGCAATGGGTTATGCATTGAACAGCGATGCAATTGCGTCACAATTCTATGGTGATTTACGTGCCAGAGCGAATACGTTGATTACACCAACATTTAGTAATTTACACTCAAACATTCAAAAAGGATATCCGTATGATGTTGAAAAAGCGAAAAAATTATTAGACGATGCTGGTTATAAAGATAAAGACGGTGACGGATTCCGTGAAACACCAAAAGGTGAAAAATTAGAGCTTAAATTTGCAGCTATGTCAGGTGGCGACGGCGAAGCGATCGCACAAGCAATGATTAAAGACTGGGAAACAATCGGTGTAAAAGTTAGCTTGGTAGGCGGTAGAACTATTGAATTTAATACATTCTACAAAAAAATTCAAGAGGACGATCCAGAAGTCGACATCTTCTCAGGTGCTTGGGGCTTAGGTGGAGATCCAAACCAAAATGGACTATGGGGAGATAGCTCAACAAACTATGCACGTTTTGTATCAGAAGAACAAAATAAAATTTTAAAAAGAATGAGTTCAAATGAAGCGTTTGATCCAGAAAAACAAAAAGAAATTTTTGAAGAATGGCAAAAATATTCAAATGATCAAGCATACGCTATTCCATTCTTATATAGAACAGGATTACTTGCTGTTAACAAACGCGTTAAAAACTGGGATATTACGATAGATACTTCACTCAATACAGTGACAAACTTACACAAAGTTGAATTGTTAAATAGTGCACCAGTTGCTTCTAAAAAATAATAATGGGTTTAGACATATTATGATAAACTAAAAATAATATGAGAAACCAAAATGTGTCATTTGATAACTCCCTTAATTTTAGGTTTAGCCAACCTGCATGAATTTATCAAATAAACATTTATAGAGCGATGACAAATCGCTCTTTTTTGTTATGTTTCTTTAAGTCCAGTGACACTCCGTTAGGTGTAAGACAAATAAACTACCTATTATTAGGATGAGAAACGATTATTAATTGAAAGGGGCTAATATTATTTTTGATAATCCAACGGTAGACGAAGACAAATGATATTTTGATAGAAATTTTAGCCTATCTATTAGGTAGATTTAATTGTCCCAATAGTAAAAATAATTGGTCTTGTGCTTCTTCAAGTGTATCACTTGTTTCGAGTAACCAATAATTCACAAAAGCGACTATACCACCTGCAAAAACATGAATGTAATATAAATTGGGTAAACCATTGAGTTGAATTGTACTTAGACACATAGCAGAGATAAGCATTTCTTTAAAAGCAGCTGAAAAAACAGCTGGCTGATTAGATAATAATTGATAAATAATAAAACGATTCTGATGAACAGCAAAGAGAATATTATCAAGAAATAAACGACGTTCAACGTCCGTTATTGACGTCATATCTTTGACAAGAGGTTTACATGCTTTTTCGATAGAAATAAGAATGTGTTGCAATAAACTATCGTAAAGATGTTCTTTCGTTTCATAGTGTTGATAAAAAGCGTTTCGAGAGATTTGTGCTAATTCACATATTTCTTTAACAGAAATTTTAGCCATATCTTTTTGTTGTAGTAATTCAAAAAAAGCTTTTTGAATGGCTTTTTCTGTTTTTTCAAATCGTAAATCTTGTTTCAAAATGACACTTCCTTTCTATTTGTCACATAAGTGACAATTTCATTAAATATGTAAATTGACCAATTTAAATGACATCTGTAATATAGTGACTATAACATAAAGAAAGGGCAAAGACAAATGACAAATCGTATTACAGAAATTTTAGGAATTGAAAAACCAATTATTCAAGGACCATTAGCTTGGTTAACAAATGGTCGATATGCAGGTGCTGTTAGTGCAGCAGGAGGATTAGGTGTTCTAGGAATTAGTGCTGGACAAACAGTCGCAGCGACAACCGTAGAAGAAACAGTTGAAAATATGCGTCGTGAAATACGAATTGCTCGTCAAATAACAAATAAACCTTTAGGGTTAAATGTCGCACCAGGTCATCCAATGACAGATATTTTTACACAACCTATGTTAGATTTAATGGTTGAAGAAGGTGTAAGTGTTGCTGTTATGGTTGGAGATTTCTCAGCTGAATGGACGAAGAGATTTCATGATAAAGGTATTAAAGTTGTGTTTCGTGCTGCCACACCAACCGTTGAAAACACGGAAGAAGCTATTCAAGGTGGAGCAGATATAATTGTAGCAACTGGATTTGATGAAGGTGGAACAGTTCCCGAGAAAGTGATTGGTACTTTCTCTATTGTCCCGATGATTGTGGATGCAGCAAAAGGGCGTGTACCTGTTATGGCTGCAGGTGGTATTGCAGACGCTCGTACAGCACGAGCAGCCTTTGCTTTAGGAGCAGAAGGTTTATTTGTCGGAACAGCTTTTATGATGTCTGAAGAGTCAATTTTAGCATCAAATATAAAAGAATTAGCCTTAAAATCAAATGCTTCTGATTTGTTATTATATAGAACAGTACCTGCTTATTATCGTTCTCTACCAGGAGATATTCCAAATAAACTGTTGGAAATGAGCCAAGCAGGTGCCAGTGAAGAAGATATTTTTGAAGTGCAAAGAGGCTATAATGGTATGAGAGATGGCATGCTCTTTGGTGATCTTAGCAAAGGATTTGCATCATTTGGTTTAGGTATTTCCATGATTGATAAGATTGAACCCGTAGCGGTCATTATGGATAAACTGATGTCTGGGATTGAGGAGTTATTATAATATGAAGAAAAAACAAATGAAAATTGTGCTTCAAATGGTATCAGGTTATGGCGGAGAATTTAAAACATGGCGATTACCCGAAGCAAAAGCAGATGCTTATACAGATATGGATTTCTATGTTGAAATGGCACAGTTAGCTGAAAAAGGAAAAATTCATGCTTTATTTATGGCAGATACTCCTGCTTTAGTCAATGATTTAACAGAAGATACACCTATGCATTCTATGGATCCATTGATTGCAATGACTTCTGTTGCACGTGCAACAAATCATATTGGTTTAGTTGGTACATTTTCAACAACTTTTAATGAACCGTATAATTTAGCGCGTCATTTAAAAGCACTTGATGTCATCAGCCACGGTCGTGTTGGCTGGAATGCTGTCACGACTACAACTCAAGCGACAGCAGCTAATTTTGGTACGCATGTCAAAGTAAGTCAAGAACGTTATGAACGTGCTCATGAGATGATTGAAGCGATTCAAAGTCTATGGGGATCTTGGGGAGAAAAAGCCTATCTACACAATAAAGAAACAGGTCAATTTGCAGATATGTCAAAAATAAATCCAATTGAGTATACTGGAAATTACGTTCAAACGAGAGGACCTCTACCAATTCCTCCATCAGAACAAGGACAACCTCCGATTTTTCAGGCGGGACCTAGTCCAGAAGGTGTTCGCATAGCAGGACGATTTGCTTCTGGTGTTTACGCCAATCCTTTTACAATAGAAGAAGCACGTGAATACCGTAATATGCTTCGCCAAAGTGCTGTAAATCATGGACGATCTGCAGACGATATAAATGTCTTTACAGGGTTTATGTTTACTATTGCAGATAGTAAAGAAGAAGCATTGGCACGCCGTAGAAAAGTAATGGAATTTGATCCACAAGAAACATCACAACGTTTAGATTATTTATCAGCCATGGTAGGTATTAACTTAAAAAGTTTTGATGTTGAGAAACCATTACCAGAAAATGTTCAACAAATGTTACAACCACATAGGCAAGATCCACGTTCTCCTAGAGCTGTGACATTGCTGCAAGAAGGTTACTCGCCTTTAGATACTTTAGCTATGGGTGTAATTAACTATCATCCAGTTGTTGTTGGAACAGCAAAAGATGTTGCCGATTTTCTTCAAGAGTGGTTTGAATCAGGTGCGACAGACGGATTTTCAATTGTTCCCGACTTAGCACATGACGGTGTGCGAGCTTTTGTAGAGCAAGTAGTACCCATTTTACAAGAACGTGGTATTTTCCACGAAGATTACGAAGGAACAACCTTGCGTGAAAATTTAGGTGTTCCTTATCAATATGGTATATTAACAGAGAAAATGTAATATAAAATAAGTGATTTAAAAACAGGAATTGTATTAAAAGTTCTTGAATCGTAAAACGCTTGACCTCAACAACTTAAAAATGTTGAGGTCAAGCGTTTTTGCCATTATTCAAAGTGCTCGTCAGATAAATGCAATGTTTCTTTTTCTAAAGGTAAATCAATATACGCTTCTTCTTCGATAACAAATGCTAAACTACCATTAAATTGTTGCGTAATATCTTGCTCAAAATCTGATAGCAGACGAGATAGAATGCCACATGTATATGTAATATCGCTAGCATAATCCGTATGTAGCAAACGATATGGAGAGTGACTTAAAAAATAATCAAACTTACCACTGAGTGTGTAAGGAACACGAATTGTAACAATAAATTGTTTTGTGTGCATCATAATACCTACGTGATTCAAAGCATTTGAAACAGCTGAACTATACGCACGAATCAAGCCTCCTGCACCTAGTTTGACACCACCGAAATATCTAGTTACGACAGCTACGACATTATGCAAATTATTTTTTTTGAGTACCTCTAGCATTGGTACACCTGCCGTACCACTAGGTTCTCCGTCATCGTGTGCTCTTTGAATATGGTCATGCTCACCAATTAAAAAAGCTGAACAGTTATGCGTTGCTTTTTTATGTTCTTTTTTCTTTTCTTGAATAAAAGCAAGTGCTTCTTCCTCGGTATCTATTTTTTTTAATGCACAAATAAAACGTGATGCCCTAATAATAAGTTCTGCTTCCCCATCTTTTGCAATTTGTTTATATTCTTCCATAGTTTCTCCATGTAATTTTTGATACTTTCTTTAAAATTAAGTATAATGAAAATAATAAAGTTACGCAATAGGAGAATATTATGACGAATCACATTGTTCTTTTTGAACCCCAAATCCCAGCAAATACAGGAAATATTGCACGTACATGTGCTGCAACAAACACGCATTTACATTTAATCGAACCTTTAGGATTTTCAACGGACGACAAACAGTTAAAACGAGCAGGATTAGATTACTGGCATGACGTGACTATTTCTTACTATAAAAATTTAGATGAATTTTTGGATTTTGTTGGAAACAAGCCTCTATATTTAGTGACGAAGTTTGCCAAACACATTTATAGCGACATTACTTATCAAGCAGAACAAGATTATTTCTTTGTTTTCGGAAAAGAAACAACGGGGCTACCAGAAAGTTTTATGCAATCCTTTAAAGAACAATGTATTCGTGTCCCAATGAATGATGAGCATGTACGCTCCCTAAATTTATCCAATACGGCAGCTTTAGTCATTTATGAAGTCTTACGTCAACAAGGCTTTCCGCATTTAGAATTAACACATACATACGACACAGAAAAAGCAGAACACTTGGGGTGGTAAAAATGAAGAAAAAATGGGTAGGCATTGCTTCCGTACTAATGGGCAGCGCTGTTGTTTACTGGCAAAATAGAAAAGTTGTAAAAACAACTTATGAATTACCTATATTTGACTTGCCTAAAGAATTAGAAGAGTTTACAATTATCCAATTATCTGATATTCATTTTCCAAATGAATTGTTAGATACAAATCATTTAACAAAACAAATTGCTCAACAAAAACCAGACATAATTATTATAACAGGTAACTTGGTAACAGCTAAAGGCAATTATGATAGAAAAGAAATGACTTATTTCATACAAGGTCTTGTCAATATTGCACCGACGTATGTGGTGTCGGGTTATCATGAATACAAGATGAAACATCTTGACAAATTAAGAGAGGACATTGCTGAAGCAGGCGGAATTTATTTGGAAAATGACACCATTTGGCACCGTCATAAAAAATCCGGTGTACTTATTATGGGACTAGACGAAAAAACAGCACAACAAACAAAGGACAGTTTGTATTTAAGACGTATCCATGTTCCTGAAGAACATAGTTATGATGTGAAAATTTTATTGGCACATCATCCAGAATGGTTTTTATTTTACCATACTGAAGAAGAGAAATTGCCTGACGTTACATTTTCGGGGTATGCAAAAGGTGGACACGTTCGACTTCCAGTAATTGGAGGCTTATTTTCAAATAATCAAGGTGTATTACCAAACTATACAGAGGGTGTATATGCCCACCCGATTTTACCAGATAAATTACTAGTTATTAGTCGAGGGATTGGCACCTCTAAAAAAATACCACTTAGAGTAAATAATAAACCAGAAATGGTTGTTGCAAAATTGATAGCTAAAAATTAGGAGGAAACAATGATTAAAATTGGTGTTATAGGAACCAGTGCTATCACAAAAGAGAGTATGCTTTCTGCGTTAAGCACAAAATTGTACAAGCTCCAAGTTGTATATAGCCGAAAACTAGAAAGTGCTCAACGTTTTGGAGAACAGTTTGGTGTGACAGAGTATGAAACGGACTTAGAATGCTTTGTTAATCGAGAAGATATAGATTTAGTATATATTGCCTCACCAAATGCCAGCCATTTTTCTCAAGTGTGTACAGCTTTAAAAGCAAGAAAGCACGTTGTTGTTGAAAAACCAGCATTTGTAACAGCAAAACAGTGGGATACTGCCTTACAATTAGCAAAAGAAAATAATACCTATTTATTTGAAGCGATACGTACAGCTTATGAACCTAATTTTAACATTGTGACAAAAACAATTAAAAATTTTGAAAAAATTGACGGAGCAATCTTGAATTTTTGTCAATTTTCATCACGTATTGAAGATGTCTATCATGGCATTGAACATAATATTTTTTCTAAAGAACATGCCGGTGGTGCTATCATGGATTTAGGTGTGTACCTTTTACACGCTGCGCTTAGCTGGTTTGGTGAACCAACAGATATTGATTACGATGCACAACTTCTTTGGACAGGTGTAGACGGTCAAGGTGTTATTCGTTTAACATATCCAACATTTTCTGTTTATGGACATATCAGCAAACAAGTACAGTCCTATGTAGCAAGTGAAATATATACAAAAGAAATGACATTATCCATACAATCCATTGACAGAATAACCGATATTACGCTGATTAACAAAAAAACAAACGAAAAACAAATTCTTTCTGTACCAGCACATCCAGATAGAATGATAGCTGAATGGCAAGCGTTTTTTGATATATTACAAGGTAAAGATCAAGAATTTTATCAAGAGCGTCTGCAAATAGGTAGAAAAGTAACAGAAATAACAGAGCAACTAAGAAGACAAGTAGGTATTCTGTTTAAAGAAGATGACGAAGAAAGAGGATAAACATGACAACTCAATTACCAATGATTGTACAAAATAAAATGGAACAGCATCATTTTGAACGATTGACACCTATTCAAGAAAAATGTTTTGAAACAATCAAAAACGGAGAAGATATTGTAGCGGTTTCACCTACTGGAACAGGGAAAACATTGGCTTATATTTTGCCGTTTTTAGATAAACTAGAAAAAAATGAAACATTACAACTTCTTGTGCTGGCACCGTCACAAGAACTAGCGCAACAAATAGGCTCTGTGTGCCGTGAGTGGCTAGATGTTACGGTACAAGTTATTACAGGTGGCGCAAATGTAAAAAGACAGATAGAACAGTTGAAAAAAAAGCCTGAAGTAATTGTCGGGACGCCAGGTCGATTGCATGAATTGATGAGCCAAACAAAAAAAATAAAATGCCACCAACTTAAAAGTATTGTCTTAGACGAAGCAGACTATCTCTTAAAAGAGGAACATTTACATACAGTCAGAGATATTGTTAAACGTGCACCGTCACAAAGACAGTTACTGTTTTTTTCAGCAACATCAAACGACACGTTAGAACATATCTCAAAATGGTTTAATACACAAGCCAACTTTATCAATGTTGCACATCAAACATCAAATGTAACGCATGGATTCATACGTGTTGAAGAAAGAAAAAGAAGTGATATATTACGTAAATTAGCCTATGTCAATAAGATGCGAGGATTGGTTTTCGTACAAAATGTTGGAAGTTTAGCTTTACTTTACGAAAAAATGATGTTTGAAAATATAAAAGTTGGTGTATTACACAGTGACACACATCACATAGAACGTAAAAAAATGTTAGATGCATTTAAAGAAGGAAACGTAACATTTTTATTAACAACAGATGTTGCCTCTCGTGGATTGGATATTACCGATTTACCTTATGTCATTCAATACGATCTGCCAAGAGAAAAGGATATTTACTTACATCGTGCCGGTAGAACAGGACGCATGGGAAAATCCGGCTGTGTTATCAGTTTTGTATCTACGAAACAAGAAATAGAGTATAAAAAAATAGTACCTAAAAATACAGATATTAAAGAATATATTGTCAAAGACAGTATTTTACAAGAAAAACACAAATGATTTTTTCGTTTGTGTTTTCTCTTATAAAGAAAATAAACTGAAAAAAAATAAGTTTTTATGAAAGCCATAAAAGTCATGACACGCCAAAAACGTTGATCTGACGGGGGAAATAAAAAAGTTTGAAAAAAAAGAAAAAAAGTTTGAAAAAGGTGTTGACAAAAAAAAGGTGTGTTGGTATGATGTATAAGTCGTCGCAAGGGACGACAAAACGACTGAAAACAGTCG
>NZ_WNJY01000012.1:0-55943 GCF_010892355.1 Granulicatella sp. zg-ZJ
CAAAGTAGTCTAATAGCGTGCTGGATTTACGGTCGTGTACAACGTCAATCAGTTGATGAGTCAGTGCATCACAATAGATAAAACTCATGGCACTATCAGAAGATTTTACTGACTTGAATTCATCAAAACATAGGTGTTGAGGTAATTGCGTGTTGTGATTTACTTTTAAAGTAGATGAGACTTTATCTACAATACGTCTGACCGTATGTACAGATACATTGTGTTGTTTAGCGATGTACGTTTCTGAAATGGTTTCTGCTAAAGTGTCCATTATCTTTTGTTTTAAACGGTTCGTGATAAAACAATACTTATCCACAATAGGTGTTTCAGCTGTAAATGATGATTGACAGGATTTACAATAAAAACGTTGTTTAGTGAGTGATAAATAGGCGTTTAGTCCTGAAATTTGGCATAAAGACAGTCGTGATTGACGTGTTCCATTTTTTACAATGCCATTGGTTGCGTGACAATTTGGGCAACAATCTGGTGTATAGGTTAATTTACCGTATAAGACTAATGATTTTTTATGTCGAATGACATATTCTGATATGTTTTCATGATCAAATGTGATGTTTTTATCCTTTAATTGTAGTAAGATTTCTGTTATATTAGACATAGGAAATTTCTCCTTATTATTTGGTCGTACTTTTAATTTAAGAGAAAATTGCCTTTTTGTCTACATAAAATTAGGGTTGGTGGCTTATGCCATCAACCCTAAAAATTATACAGCCTTTATTATTTCGATTTAATATAATTTTTTCCGATTGCGGCAGGTGCTTCAGATTTACCAATGAATAACACTAATACAATGATAGTAACAATGTATGGTGTGATTTTCAAATAAATAGACGGAATATCTGAAATGACTGGAATAGCTGTTCCTACAATACTTAAACTTTGTGCTAAGCCAAAGAATAGTGATGAAAACATAGCACCAATTGGATTCCACTTACCGAAAATCATGGCTGCCATTGCCATAAATCCTTGTCCAGCAATAGTTGCTGCCGAAAAGTTTCTTGTGATAGATTGTGATACAACAGCACCGCCAATACCTCCTAAAAAACCAGAAAGTAAAACAGCATAGTATTTCATAGAGGATACATGAATACCTAATGTATCTGCAGCTTGTGGATACTCCCCTACTGCTCTTAGTCGTAAACCAAATCTTGTTTTAAATAAAATAAACCAAGAAACACATGCTACTAAAATAGCAATATAGGCAACGACATACGTATTTTTAAAGAAAATAGGTCCGATAACAGGTATATCTTCTAAAATCGGGAATGAAAATAATCCAAATGATTCTGTGATAATATCTGTTTGTCCTTTATCTTCATATAAAAGTCTTGTTAGCACAACACATAATGCTGGTGCAATTAAGTTTAAGACTGTTCCAGAAATAACGTGATCGGCTCTTAAATTTACTGTAGCAATAGCATGAATAATCGCAAATAATAATCCTGCTATTCCTCCGACTAATAGTCCAATCCACGGCGTAGCTGCACCGAATGATTCAGCACACTCTAAATTAAAGACAATAGAAGCAAAAGAGCCAACAACCATAATTCCTTCTAATCCAACGTTCACAACACCGCTACGTTCGGAGAATGTTCCACCTAAAGCTGTAAAAATTAGAGGTGACGCATACAATAAAGTAGATCCAACAATCAATGTCAATATTTGTGTAATAGTCATATTATTATGCCTCCTCGCTTTGTTTCCATTTTATTTTATCAAGTATAAAACGAATAATATAGTTTGCACCAACGAAGAAAATAATAATAGCTGTAATAACAGTTACTAATTCAGCAGGTACATTTGTCATTAAAGACATTTCTGAACTTCCTGATTCAAAAATACCGAATAATGCTGCTGATAAAATAATACCTAGTGGATTCCCTAATGCCAATAAGGAAACGGACATACCTGTAAATCCAATCGCAGGAGAAACACCATTTTGTAAGAAGATGTTTTCAAATTGCCCTAAGCCCTCCATAACACCTGCAAGACCTGCAAGACATCCACTAATAAACATCGCACGAATAATATTTTTCTTTGCATTCATACCTGCATATTCAGCAGCAAATGGGTTTAATCCAACAGCACGTAATTCTAATCCTAATGTTGTACGTTTTAACATAATATGTACCAAAAGTGCCATGAAAACAGAAATAATGATACCTAAATGAACTGTTGAATTATCCGTTAATTCTGTTAAGACATCCCAACGTAAACTTGCCGCTTGCGGAATGGTGTTTGTTTTATCAGCTGCTGGGTTTGTCATTACATTACGAATTAAGAAGTCATTTACGTATAAAATAACATAGTTTAACATAATAGTTGTTATCACTTCACTAGCATTGAAATAAGCTTTTAAAATACCAGCAATACCAGCCCATACAGCGCCAGCAATCATACCTGTTACAATACATAGTGGCAATAGCATATATTGAGGTAATGTTGGGAATGATAAGGCAACCCAAACAGATGTCAACCAACCAGCTAATGCTTGTCCAGACAATCCAATATTAAAGAATCCTGCTTTATAAGCAACAGAAAATCCTAATGCTGTTAAAATAAGTGGAGCCATAGAACGTAATGTTTGTCCTATTCCATAAGATGTACCTAATGCTCCTCCAAATAGATATTGATAAGCTTCAATAGGATCTTTTCCAATCAATGCAATAATAATTGCACCAAATACCAAACCTAGTAAAACGGATAAAAATGGTACAAGTAGGTTTTGAAATTTTTTATGACTATTCATGAGAACCTCCTCCTACTTCTTTGTCTGCTTTTTCAACAGATGAACCTGCAATCAACAATCCTAATTCTCTTACAGTGGTTTCTTCTGGTTTTACAATCGCTACAATTCTACCGTCATACATAACAGCAATTCTATCTGCAACGTTCATAATTTCATCTAATTCAAAACTCATTAACAACACTGCTTTGCCATGTGTACGTTGACTAATCAAACGTTTATGAATAAATTCGATTGCACCAACGTCTAATCCACGAGTTGGTTGTGCTGCAATCAATAAGTCCGGGTTTCTATCAATTTCACGTGCAATAATTGCTTTTTGTTGATTTCCTCCAGATAAAGCAGATGCATTCACTTTTTCACTAGGTGTACGTACGTCAAACTCATTGATTAAGTGCATAGCGTACGTTGAAATAATTTTATCGTTTAAAAAACCACGTTTACTAAATGGTTTTTGATAATAAGTTTGAAGAATAATATTTTCTTCTACCGTCATGTCCAATACTAATCCGTGTTTATGTCTATCTTCTGGAATATGACCTAAACCAGTTTCCGTAATTTGTCTTGGTGTGTGATTTGTAATATCTTTACCATTCAACATTACGGTTCCTTGTGTTGATTTTGTTAATCCAGCAATAGCTTGAATAAGTTCTGTTTGTCCATTACCGTCAACACCTGCAATACCGACAACTTCTCCAGCGTGAATTGTTAAGTCAACACCTTTCACGATTGGTAAGCCACGAGATTCATTAACATGTAAATTTTTAATTTCTAAAACAGGGTGTTGTGGGTTAGCAGGTGCTTTATCTGTTTTAAAGGAAACAGCACGCCCTACCATCATATCTGCCAATTCTTGAGAAGACACTTTATCCACATCAACAGTATCAATATGTTCTCCACGACGAATAACAGTACATTTATCTGCCACGGCACGAATTTCATCTAATTTATGCGTAATGATAACAACAGATTTTCCCTCTGCTGCTAAACCTTTAATAATTTTAATCAGTTCATCAATCTCTTGAGGTGTCAAAACAGCGGTCGGCTCATCAAAAATCAAAATATCTGCACCACGGTACAATGTTTTTAAAATTTCAACACGTTGTTCCATACCTACTGTAATATCTCTTACAAGAGCGTCTGGATTGATATCTAAATTATATTGTTTTGATAATGCCAAAATTTCTTCACGTGCTTTTTTTATATTCACAACACCGGCTTGTGTTGGCTCAGTTCCTAAAATAATATTTTCTGTTACTGTGAATTTTTTTACCAACATGAAATGCTGATGCACCATACCGATTTTTAATTTTGTTGCTTTTGTTGGAGAGGTAATTTTAACAGTTTCACCATTGATGAGGATTTCTCCGCTTGTTGGTTGTAATAATCCACATAACATATTCATAAGTGTCGATTTACCCGCACCATTTTCACCTAATAAAGCATGGATTTCACCTTTTTTAACTTTTAAGTTAATATTTTTATTGGCTGTGAAATCACCAAACTTCTTTGTTATGTTTCGCATCTCAATAACATAGTTTGATTCGGACATTTATGTCATTCCTTTCAACTTTTCACCTTTTATAAAAAGACCCACTCAACACACAATATTGAGTGGGTGTTACTATTATTTATATAAGATTATTTTTTTAAAAATTCATCTAATTCTGCTTCAGTAGCAGGTGCTTTTACTTTGCCATCAATGATATCTTGTTTAGCTTTTTTCACTGCATCTTTAACATCAGCACTTAATTGACCGTCTGTTAAATCTACACCACCGTCAGCTAAAGTATAGCGTGTTAAACCACTCTTGAATCCGTCTTTTTCTGTTGCTTCTGCAAATTTCACAACAGCTTCACCAACTTTTTTCAATGTTGATGTTAAAGTAACAGATTTTTCTTCGCCTGATTTTGTTTTGTATTTACCTTGTTCATGTTGGTCTAAGTCAACACCGATAACCCATAATTGTTTAGAATCGTCAGCTTGCATTAAATCAGTTGCAGCAGTAAACACACCTAAACCTGATGCTCCAGCAGCTCCGTAGATAACGTCTGCACCATTAGCAAACATTGTGTTAGCGATTGTTTTACCAGTTCCTGCATCTTGGAATGAACCAACGTATTGTCTATCAATTGTAATATCTTTGTTAACAGATTTTGCACCAGCAACAAATCCAGCTTCAAAACGAATTAAAGTTTCTGTTTTCACACCACCGATATATCCAATGTGATTTGTTTTTGTTGTTTTAGCTGCAGCAATACCTGCTAAGTATGCAGATTCATTTTCAGCAAATAAGATAGATGCACCATTTGTATATTGATCTTTAATTACACTATCAACTGTAACAAAATGACTATCTTTGTTTTCTTCTGTTGCTTTATTTGCTGCTTCTTGTAAAGTGAAACCTACCGCAAAAATTAAATCATATTTTGCTGATACAGCTTTTTTAAAGTTTGTTGCATAGTCTTTTTCACCAGAAGATTGAATGTAGTTATAACCTTCTGCGCCTTTTTCACGACCATGTTCTTTACCCCATGCTTGCATTGCTGTCCAAGCACTTTGGTTAAATGATTTATCGTCAACACCACCAGAGTCAGTTACCATAACAATTGAGAATTTTTTCGCTGCTTTTTCACCAGCAGTTGTTTTCTCCATTGAATTAGAAGCAGATTTATTACCACATGCTGCTAATAATAAGACCGCAGCTGCACTCATTGTAACCAATCCTAAAACTTTTCTTTTTGACATATATAAATACCCTCCTCGATATGATGTTCCATAAGAACAATTCTATTTTAACATATAAACACGAAAAATAAAACAAATTTTATTCTTTTTTTACGGTTTCAGACAATAAATTGTATTTTAAAATGAAAAAAACATGAAAAATAAAGTTATTTTTTCAAAAAAACGAACAATTAATTTTTTTTGGTCTATATTTTATAAAAAAAGCCATAATTATACCAACTATCAGTTTTATCAATCGTAAGAAAGATAAAATCAGTTATTAAAAAATACAATTTTATAAATACAAAAAGGCAAGGTTAAAAACCTCACCTTTCTTTTTATACATGATAAATATCTTTTACTGTTTTTTCAGAATCTACAACAATGTATAAATGTCCGTTAGATGCAACTACTGATGATTGATATTTATTATCCATACCATCTTCATCTAATGCTTTATAAGGGAAATAAACAGTGTCTGCATCATTTGTATCAAATACAATATCCATTTTTTCAATATCTTGATATGTACGTACACGTCCAAACATACCTTGTTCTAATCCGCCAAGATTGATATCTTTTGTGTTAACATGATCAGCTTCTGGATATACTTCAATTCTAAAAGAACCACATGGATGAATTTTTTGGAAATCACTTTCGCCAATACGTCCAAAACTTGTTGTGATTTGTTTAATCCATAAATCTCCAATCGTTCTTCTTTCGACTGTCCAAGTTTCACCATTTCTAAAATAAAATTTTAAATGTGTCATTTCTTTAGCCATAATAAACTCCTTCATCGTTTTTATTGTTCAATTTATTATATAATAAATTGAAATGATTGTCATTTTTTATTGAACAATTTCAAAACTAATCTATCCGACACTGTTGGCAATACTTCATAAAGAACCGCTGCTACCGCCATACTAAATGGTAAATTGATTTCTCGTGTAGGTCTAAAAATTCTTCGACTTATCTTCCGAGCAACATCTTTTGCTGTGAGCATGGTATTTGCTACTGCTTTTTGATATTGTCCTGTTTTATCCGCAATATCAAAAAATCCTGTATCAATAGGTCCGGGATTAACCGTCGTCACAAAAATACCATGTTTTTTTGCTTCTAATCGAAGAGCATTCGCATATCCTCTTAGTCCAAATTTCGTTGCTGAATAAATAGATGACTTGGGTGTTGCCATTTTACTCGCTTGAGAAGCGACAAAAATAATATGTCCTTTACCTTGTTTATATAATTTAGGTAATAAAGCATTCGTCAATACAATCGGTGACAAAATATTTACAGAAAACATATGCTCTACTGTATTATCTGTAAATAAATGAGCTTCTTCAAAAATACCATAACCCGCATTATGAATGATGATGTCAATTTGTTCTGGTAACGCATTTAAACACATTTGTCTATCTTGTTCTTTCGATAAATCACAAACAATGTAATCAACAGTTACTGTATCACTTGTAAACGTATCTTTTAATTCTTTTAATATTGGTTCTTTTCGACCAACTAGTATAAAATGTGTTGGTTCTTGTGTTAATTCTTCAACCAGCGCCTGTCCTAATCCACCAGTTGCTCCTGTTAATAAAATCGTTCTAGTCATGATTAAAAGGCACCTCAATTTCTAATAAATCATGGACAACTTTTGTATTTGCAAAAATGGCTTGTGCATCTTTTTGAAGTTTTTTAACATCTTGTCCTAAATATCTTGAACTAATATGTGTTAAATAAAGTTGTTTTACATTTGCTTTTACAGCAATTTCTGCTGCCTGTTGACAAGTGGCATGGAAATAATTATGAGCTAATTTTTCTTCGCCTTTTCCAAATGTCGATTCATGTACTAAAACATCAGCATGTTGACAAAATGAAATATGGGATGACACAAAACGTGTATCTCCAAAAATAACGACTTCTCTTCCTTTTTTTTGCTCACCAATAAAGTCCTTACCATTGATCACTGTACCGTCCTCTAATGTTACAATTTCACCTTTTTTAATACGACCAAAAATAGGCCCATTAGGAATATTGTACTGTTTCAATTTCTCAATTTGTAATTCACCAGGATAATCAGCTTCAATAACACGATAGCCATAAGACTGTATTCCATGTTGTAATGTCATATACTTTACAGCAATTTTATCATCTTGATAAGCAACTCCTTCTTGCTCGAGCTCAACAAAATGTAATGGATACTTCAAATGACAATGTGAAATTTTTAAAGAGGTTAAGACAAAATCTTTAATACCGACTGGTCCATAAATCGTTAAAGATTCTTCTCCTCCTTGAAACGCACGACTACTTAATAATCCAGGTAATCCATAAATGTGATCTCCATGTAAATGTGTAACAAATATTTTAGTAATTTTTCTAGGACGAATACTCGTATGTAAAATAGTATGTTGGGTAGCTTCTCCACAATCAAATAACCATACTTCATTTCGTTCATCTAACATTTTTAAAGCGATAGATGATACATTTCTATTTTTTGAAGGGACGCCTGCACCAGTTCCTAAAAACTGTAAATACATATGACCAACTCCTTTCTAACTGTATGACCTTAATCGACAAACTCAAACTCAAAAGATTTAATACGTACGGTATCTCCACTTACTGCACCTTTTTCACGTAATGCTTCATCAATCCCCATACTTCTCAACTGACGTGCAAAACGCATAATACTTTCATCATGTGAAAAATTAGTCATATCAAATAATTTTTCTAATTTTTCTCCACTTAATACCCAGATTGCGTCATCATCTCGTGTAATCGTAAACGGTTGTTCTTGTTCCAATGTATAAACAATATTTTCTTCAAGTACAACCTCATCTTCAAATAATGGGAATGGATCTGTTTCTTCTAATAAGCTGTATGTTTTAAGTAATAATTCCTCAACACCTTTTGATTGCCATGCAGAAATTTCCACAATATCAATCTGCTTATCAGGATATATTTCATTTAGTTTTTGTTTAAAGACGATTAAATTTTCTTGTGCTTGTGGCATATCCATTTTATTTGCCACGATAATTGTTGGACGTTCTAATAAACGTAATTGATAAGTAGACAGCTCATGGTTAATCTTTTCATAATCATCAAAAGGATCTCTTCCTTCAATACTTGCCATATCAATCACATGTAAAATAACACGTGTACGTTCAATATGTTTTAAAAATTGAATACCTAACCCAACCCCAGATGAAGCTCCCTCAATCAATCCGGGTAAATCTGCCATAACAAATTGTTCTGATGTGTGTGGAACACTGACCATACCTAAGTTTGGTACAATTGTCGTAAAATGATATTCGGCTATTTTAGGTTTAGCACTACTTACAACAGATAATAAAGTCGATTTCCCAACTGATGGAAAACCTACCAACCCAACATCAGCTAGCACTTTTAACTCTAAAATAACTTCTAATTCTTCTCCTGGTTCACCATTTTCAGCAACTTCTGGAGCAGGATTTTTATGTGTTGCAAAACGTTTATTTCCACGTCCACCACGTCCACCTTTGGCAATGACAACTTCTTGATTTTTTTCAGTCATATCTGCAATGACAGTATTTGTTTGTGCATTTCTAACAATGGTTCCCGCTGGAACATTGACATAAGTATCTTTTGCACCTTTACCAAACATGCTTTTACTCATTCCATTTTCGCCATTTTTACCTTTAAAAATACGATTATATCTAAAATCCATCAATGTTCTAAGTCCTTCGTCGACACGAAAAATAACACTACCGCCATTTCCACCATCTCCACCAGCTGGTCCACCGTCTGGAACATATTTTTCACGACGAAACGCCACCATACCGTCTCCGCCTTTTCCAGCTTTTACAAAGACTTTTGCATAATCTAAAAACATGGACATTGTATTCCTCCTCTACCTTATATACGCACTATTACTCTAGCATATTTTTTAAAAATTCACAAAAAGAAAGCGAGTATAACAGAATCGTTTCCTCGCTACTTTTAAGACTATTAAACTTCTTCTGGTGTTGTCAGCGGGTCAATCGTTAACTCACCTGCTACAACTTCTTCTAAAGCACGACCTACATTTTTATATGAATCGTAATCTTCTAAAGCACCGTCTTCATGACGGTCTAGTTCATGAGCTCGTTTACTAGAAACGATAACTAGTGAGTATTTTGAATCAATTTTATCTAATAATTTATCAATAGATGGATATAACATCATAATGATTTGCCTCCTACTTATTTACTATGCCACTCGTCAAAAACACGAGTCACTTTTAAATGTTCACTTTGAATAATTGCTTTCACTTTATCAACAGCTGATTGAACATCATCGTTGATAACAGCATAATCATAATGTTTCATTAAAGCAAGTTCTTCTTTTGCTTTTTTAATACGTTTTTCAATAATAGGAGCATCGTCTGTTCCTCTACCAATTAAACGTCGTTCTAACTCTTCTAAATCAGGTGGTGTTAGAAAAATAAATACACCTTCTGGCATTTTACTTCTTACTTGTATAGCACCATTGACTTCTATTTCTAAAAAGACATCTTTGCCTTTTTCTAACATTTCTTCTACATAATCAACGGGAGTCCCATAATAGTTCCCAACGTATTCGGCATATTCTAACATTTTGCCATCTTTAATCATTTGTTCAAACTCTTCTTTTGTTCTAAATAAATAATCAACACCGTCTACTTCTCCCTCACGACACTGTCTTGTTGTCGCTGAAATAGAGTAAATCAGTGCATCGTTTTGAGTTTGTTCAAATATTTTTTGTCGAACAGTTCCTTTTCCAACACCTGACGGTCCAGAAAGAACAATCAACAATCCACGTTCTGCCATATTTTATTTCCACCTAATATTATAATCTTCTTTCTAATATAACATAAATTAGCAAAGTTATCTATTGTTTTCATAAAAATATTAAGATATTTTATTTCTTGTTCGGCGTAACTAGAATAAGAAAATTGATATTCCTAAAAATAATGTGTTACAATGTAACACATATACAAAGGAGATAACATGAGTACAATTACCGTTCGATTAAATAAAGAAGAGGAAACATTTTTTAAAAATTATGCACAAATTCAAGGACAAAGTTTGTCTAGCTTGTTTAAGAGAGCTTTAGAAACAGTGATTGAAGATGAATATGATTTAAAATTATATAAACAATCATTCCAAGAATATTTGGAAAACTCTGAAACATTATCACATGCTAATTTCAAGAAAGAATTAGGATTTGAATAATGTATCATATTCACTATTCAAAAAAAGCACAAAATCAAATCAAAAAAATAGATAGACAGATTCAACGACTTTTATTTGCATGGATTGATAAGCATTTAGAAGGTACAAATAATCCTAGACAACACGGGAAAGGTTTAACTGGAGATAAGTCACGGGAATGGCGCTATCGTATTGGATATTATCGATTGATTTGTGATATTCAAGAAAATACTTTGATTATTTTAGCACTTGAATTTGGACATAGAAAAGATATTTATCATTGAGTTATCCGTTTAGTATCAACTTATTAAATAAAAAGTCATCAGGCACTAAAAAGTACCTGGTGACTTTTTATTTATCTTTTACTTTCATCATACGAATGATATTACTACGTTCATTTTCTTCAAGTTTCATTTGAATATATGCAATAGTTTCTTCAAGTTGTGGAATAATTAAATGTTCTAATGCATTTACACGACGGCGTGTCTTTTCGATTTCATCTGCGAGTAGCTGACATGTTTTTTCAACTTCTGTTAAACGTAATAATGCTTTTGTTGTATCTGTTAACTCATCAATCGCTTTATCCATATCACTATTTGAGTTTAATAAACCATATTGAAATGTATTTTTTTGATGAACATCTTCAGGAAATTGTACATGTAACTTAGGTACTGTAACGCTCATAATATTTTGCTCATCTATTTGTAAGGATACTTCTTGTGTTGGTAAAGCAAACGCTTCTTCAATAAAAGCTTCGTGTAATAATGATTTAGCTAAAACAAAAGATTGCATTCCCTTTGTTAAACGCATTTCAACATCTTGTCTTAATGTATGATTTTCTTTGATGAGAAGGATAAAACGACGCATAAGTTCATCTTGTTTATCTTTTAATAATTTATGTCCACGAGTAGATGTTTTTAATCTTTTTTTCAAGACAGACAATTCCATACGGGTTGGTTTAACGTTTAAACGTGTCATGTCATCACTCCTCGGAAAGATACTTATCTAACATATTATCTTTAATACGTTTTAACTCTGTTCTAGGTAAAATAGATAGTAATTCCCAACCAAGTGCTAGTGTATCAAAAATAGAACGGTTTTTATAAAATCCTTGATTGACATATTCTTCCTCAAAACGTGTTGTAAATTCAACGTATAATTTATCCGTTTTAGATAAAGCTGATTCACCTAATACAACAGCTAACTCTTTTACTTGTTTTCCTTGAGCATAGGCAGCAAATAATTGGTTCATTGTTGCGGCATGATCTTCTCTTGTTTTTCCTTCTCCGGTTCCTTTATCTTTTAAACGTGATAAAGACGGTAAAACATTGATTGGAGGTTTTATACCTGCATTGTATAAATCTCTTGATAAAATAATCTGTCCCTCTGTAATATATCCCGTCAAGTCTGGAATTGGGTGTGTAATATCGTCTTCAGGCATTGTTAAAATTGGAATTTGGGTAACAGAACCTTTTTTTCCAATAAGGCGTCCTGCTCTTTCGTATAAAGTGGATAAATTAGTATACAAATAACCAGGATACCCTCTTCGTCCAGGTACTTCACGGCGTGCAGCAGACACTTCACGTAATGCTTCACAATAATTGGTCATATCTGTCATGATAACTAATACGTGCATATCTTTTTCAAAAGCTAAATATTCTGCTGCTGTTAATGCCATTTTTGGTGTTGCAATACGTTCAATAGCAGGGTCATTGGCTAAATTGATAAACATAACAGAACGCTCAATAGCACCTGTTTTTCTAAAATCTTCCATAAAGTATTCTGCTTCTTCAAAAGTAATACCCATAGCAGCAAAAACTACCGCAAATTTTTCATCGGAATTTAGGACAGTCGCTTGACGAGCGATTTGTGCGGCAAGTTCTTTATGAGGCAAACCCGATCCGGAAAAGACGGGTAATTTTTGTCCACGTACTAGTGTATTTAAGTGGTCAATAGACGAAATTCCTGTTTGAATAAATTCATCCGGATAATCACGGCAAATCGGATTAATTGCTTGTCCGTTAATATCTAAAAATTTTTCAGGAATAATATTTGGACCACCATCTTTCACTTGACCCATTCCATCAAAAATACGGCCAACCATATCTTCTGATACAGCAAGTTCTAATGGTTTTCCTTTAAATCTAACTTTTGTATCTCGCAAGTTAATACCACTTGGACTGTCGAATAACTGGACTAACGCTTTGTCATAGTGTACTTCTAAGACTTGTCCACGTCTAACAGTGCCATCTTGTAGCTGAATATCTACTAATTCATCAAATTTAACACCTTCTACGTGTTCAACAGCCATTAAAGGTCCTACGACTTCGCTAACTGTTTTATATTCTTTAATCACGCTCTGTCATACCTCCTTTAGCCATTACGTCTTGTAGTGTTTGTGGAATATTTTCTTTTAATACATGTAGTGTCTTTAGTTCAGTTTCTGGTACATATTTTGCACGTGCAATTCTATCACGAACGTGTACCGTGCCATCTACAATTTCATCGTAGTAGGCACCTAATGACAATGCTTTACGTGCTTCTTTTTCAAATGTAATGATTAAATCTAGCATAGTTGCTTGCTTTCTATAAGAAGTAAATGTGTCTACTTCATCAAAAGCATTTTGTTGTAGATAGTCTTCTCTAATCATACGAGCAATTAACATAGTAATTTTATCTTTGTCTGCTAATGAATCTAATCCAACCAACCTTACAATTTCTTCCAACTCTGATTCTTCTTGCAATACTTTCATGGCATGTATAACGTGCTCTGACCAATTTAATGATAATGCACTGTCTAAATAATGCCCAACTTCATCCAAATATAGTGAATAAGATGTTAACCAGTTCATTGACGGAAAATGTCGTTTTTGTGCTAGTAAGGCATCTAATCCCCAAAAGACTTTCACGATACGTAATGTATTTTGGGTGACCGGTTCAGAAATATCTCCTCCAGGAGGTGACACGGCACCAATCGCTGTGACGGAACCTATACGTTCTTTTCCACCTAACGTCACGACTTTCCCTGCACGTTCATAGTATTCGGCAATACGGCTACCTAAATAAGCAGGATACCCTTCATCTCCGGGCATTTCTTCTAATCGTCCCGACATTTCACGCAATGCTTCTGCCCAACGTGATGTTGAGTCTGCCATAATCGCTACATTATACCCCATATCTCTAAAATATTCTGCAATGGTAATACCTGTATAAATGGATGCTTCACGTGCTGCCACAGGCATATTAGATGTATTGGCAATCAAAATAGTACGATTCATAATAGACTTTTCTGTATTTGGGTCAATCAATTCTGGGAATTCATTCAAAACGTCTGTCATTTCATTTCCACGTTCACCACATCCAACATAAACGACAATATCAACATTTGCCCATTTGGCGATTTGGTGCTGTACAACTGTTTTTCCTGCTCCAAAAGGTCCTGGAACGGCTGCTCCTCCTCCTTTTGTAACAGGGAAAAATGTATCTATGACACGTTGTCCAGTTAACATCGGTTCATTTGGATTCATTTTACGTTTAAATGGTCTACCACGTCGAACAGGCCATTTTTGTAACATTGTAAAACTTTCAATCCCTTTTTCTGTTCGTAATGTGTACACTGTATCGTTTAATGTAACTTCTCCTGATTCAACAGATGTGATAACACCCTTTTTCCCATATGGAACCATAATACGATGTTCAATCACTTCTGTTTCTTGAACCGTTCCGATAATATCTCCTGATTCAACAGTATCTCCAACAGATACACTAGGTGAAAAGACCCATTTCTTTTCACGACTTAATGGTTTAATGTCTACACCACGAAGTAAAAAATCACTTTGTGTTTTTTCATGATATGTATCTAAAGGACGTTGAATACCGTCAAACATTTGTGACAATATTCCAGGTCCTAATTCAACAGATAATGCCTCTCCTGTTGTTTCAACAGGTTCACCCGGACCTATTCCTGACGTTTCTTCATAAACTTGGATAGAAGCAACGTCTTTTCTCATTTCAATAATCTCGCCAATCAATCCAATATGTCCTACTTTACAAATATCTTGGATATTTGCATCTTCCATACCAGACGCCATGACTAATGGCCCTGACACTTTTATAATTGTTCCTGATTTCACAACATTAGTCCTTTCTTTCTTAATAGCGACAGTCGTTACAGCTTTGCTGTTTTACGAATGTCGTATCAGGGAGTTTCGCTCCGTGATTTCCTTACATTTTTGTTTCGCTCCGTCCCATTGCGATAGTCGTTCTAGCTTTGCTAGTTACGAATATCGTACTAGGGAGCTTTGCTCCGTAGCTTCCTTAGCGTTGCTTCCTACGGCTTTCTACGGTTTGGTACTCCGAGTGCTTGTTAAATCTCTTCGAGATTTTTTTGTTACACTCGTCCGTCCCATTGCGATAGTCGTTCTAGCGTCGCTAGTTACGAATATCGTACTAGGGAGCCTTGCTCCATAGCTTACTTAGCGTTGCTTCCTACGGCTTTCTGTGGTTTGGTACTCCGAGTGCTTGTTAAATCTCTTCGAGATTTTTTTGTTGCACTCGTCCGTCCCATTGCGACAGTCGTTCTAGCTTTGCTAGTTACGAATATCGTACTAGGGAGCTTTGCTCCGTAGCTTCCTCAGCGTTGCTTCCTACGGCTTTCTATGGTTTGGTACTCCGAGTGCTTGTTAAATCTCTTCGAGATTTTTTTGTTGCACTCGTCCGTCCCATCTTGTATCCGTACGTCAGCGTTGCTTCCTACGGCTTTCTATGGTTTGGTACTCACTCGACGGTTGCATTTTTTCAAAATGCATTTTTGTCTCGCTCCGTCCCATCTTGTATCCGTACGTCAGCGTTGCTTCCTACGGCTTTCTGTGGTTTGGTACTCACTCGACGGTTGCATTTTTTCAAAATGCATTTTTGTCTCGCTCCGTCCCATCTTGTATCCGTACGTCAGCGTTGCTTCCTACGGCTACAAGATATTCTGTCCGATAGCTTTTTCTACGTTTTCTTGTATATTGTTTAATCCGATGTTTAAGCTGCCTTTGTAATTCGGTATTAAAATAACTGCTGGGATAGATTTGTTTCGGTAATAAGCAATAACTTCTGGAATTATTTGCGCAATTTGTTCTGTTACATAGATAATGCCGTAATGTTGATTGGCCAATGTTTGAATGGTTTCTCTAGCTTCTTGTGGTTGTCTGCAAAAGAATGTATCAAAACCAATCATTTTAAACGGCATAATAGAATCTTTATCACCAACTACTGCAATTTTATAAGCCATAATAGATTGGTCGCATCCTTTCTTTTAACACGGCTTCGTCCATGTCATTATCTTTTCCTGTTAGAATTAGACGTAAATTTTTAATTTCCATTTCTTTGTAATACATATAAGATAAAACAGGTAACATACCAAATGCTTGATAAGGTGCATTTGATAAATAGTAATGTGCAATACTATCTCTTGCTTTTTCGACATCAATAGATGAACACGTATCGACTGAAAAAATATCTGGTAAAACAGTCGAAAAATCTTTTTCACGATACATAGCAAATAAGTCACTTAATCGATTACTCATCGCTAACTCGACAATGATGTTTATATCCATACTACCTGTTTGAGATAAAATCGACAGCAAAAAACTACGGCTCACTTTTTTATGAAGTGTTCTTAATACACAATTCAAATTGTATAAATCCGCCCAAGCCGTTACAATTTTTTTGACTTCAGGTTGTTCCAAATCATCAACAATATGTTTTAAATGAATAAAGTAAGCTCTATCCATTAAAATATCCAAAGCTTGAATTTGTCCGTATTCTTTGTAATGAGCAATCGCATGATACACTTCGTCTACCATTATTTTTGGTAATACATCTGACGTACCTGTTTTTGCCAATTGCTCTAAAGCATCTTTTTCATAACGCCCAATAGGTATTAACAATGGCATTAACGACATATTGGCAATATGGGTTTTTAACAAAATTTTTAAATTGTGGTACGTATATACCAATGTAAACACGTCAAGCACTTCTTGTTTAGGTGTTTCTTGTTTTAACTGAGCATACGTATCCGTTAAAATTGACATTAACTGTTCTTCAAACTGTTCTGTTAATTCACTATAAATCGTTGATTTTAATTGATTGAATGCATGATTCAACGATTGAGCTTTTAATAAAGTATCGAAGGTTTCCTTAGACAATAATTGATTTTCTTTTATACGAACAAAAGTATTTAAACTTGCGTATACTGTATCATTCATCCTATCTCCCCCTACTCTATTTTTTATCATCTAGTAATGTAGCTAACTGTCCTACATAATCTTGTTTTAAATCAGATAATAGTTGATGAGATAAATAATTATAGACAATGCCTTCCGATTCTAATACAAAACCATATGCATTTTTGATTGTTTCATCTGATTTTTTAATAAAATCAGGTAATACAAAATCATGTGCTACACGTTCTCCTAAAGATAATCGATATTGTTTTGTTGAATCAAGTGTTTGAATGACGCTATCAAAAAATTGCTGATAGTGTGTAGATGACCAATTAGCCATAACATTTTCGGCTTCTTCAAATAAAGATAGTAACGCCTCTTGTTTTGCTTTTAAAATCATATTTCGTTTATGATTGATGATTTTTTGTTCCTCTATGCTATAAGCAAGTGTTTCTTTTGCATCAATCTCTTGCATTGCTTTGTCTTTTTTTGATACATACATATCATGTTCTTTCTCAAAGCGATTATTTTCTGATACTTGATGCTCTGATAACTGTTTTAATAATTCTTTTTCTTTTCTCTGTAAGATATGCTGTGTAAATTGTTTTATATCATTCATCATATTGCACCAATTTATATTACTAAAAACATAGCAATAACAAATCCTAAAATAGCGTACATTTCAACCATTCCGGCATAAATAGCACCTTTCATGAAATGTTCTTCATTTTTTGCTAAAATTTGAATACCAGCAGTTGCCACACGTCCTTGAGCAATAGCAGATGTTAAACCGGTAAAGCCAACAACAGCACCTGCAATCAATAATTTAAATGCTGAATCGTAAGTAAGTGTTCCTAATCTGAAATAAATCATTAAACCAATAACAAATCCATAAAATCCTTGCGTACCGGGTAATAACTGTAATACCATTGATTTACCGAATTTTTCTGGTTGTTCTTTTGATAAAGCTGCAGCAGCTTCACCTGTCATCCCAACACCTTTAGCAGATCCTGTCCCACTAAAAATGATAGCTAAAGCAATCCCTAAACATGCTAATGTAAAACTTCCCGCTTGTGATTGCATAAATGTTAAAAATGCGTCCATATTATTTTTCCTCCGAATATCTTTCTTTTAAATCATTATATTTTTCATAGGTTTTTAAAGGTTTAATGGCACGACCGCCACCTTCATAAAATTTTCCAAAAAATTCGACAAACTGTAAACGTATGCCATGTACATAAGCACCTAATAAGGATAGCCCAAAGTTAAGGGCATGTAGTAAAACAAACAAAACAATGCCGATTGTAAAACGAGCAGGAACTGGTAGTAACGAAATAATTAAATTAAACGCTGAACCGATACTTGCTCCGGCAGCACAAAGTGCCATTAAACGTGTATAACTTGATAAATCACCAATATAGCTACTTGCTCCATATAATTTATAAACACCTGAACCGATACCTAAAATTTTATTTTTTGTTCCTAAAGCTGTACTCAAAACAATCCCAATAGCATTTATTAACAAAGTATACTGTCCGATTGTTGCTAACCATGTCAGTGATGTCGTTTGACTTAATGCATACATCACTAAACCAAGGAGTAACCCTACCCAACACAATCCATCAGAAAAAGCAGCACTATATTGTTTTGCTTTTAATTGAGTACGTGTGTTTACTAAAAGACCAAAAATCAGTTGAATAACACCAAATACAACGGATATGATCAATATCGTAATAGGATCTGATGACGCCGATAAAAGATGAAATGGTAATTCTAGTCCGAAAAATGACCCAAAAATCAGTCCCCACAACATCGTTGGATACGACAAAATATGAAATAATTTAATATTTTTTTTCGTTGATTTAGGTAAAGAAAGTTTTATTAAAGCATATAGTGTACCTAAAAACATCACTAATCCATAGCCAATATCTGCCACCATCATACCAAAAAAGACAGCGTAAAATGGTGCTAGTAATGGTGTAGGGTCAATTTCTGAATATTTTGGAACACTGTACATTTCTGTCAATAATTCAAATGGTTCGACTAAAGGATGATTTTTTAACACAATAGGAATCTCTTTTTCGTCTACATTTTCTGTATTTTCTAAAAAAACATACGCTCCTTGGGGCAATGTTTTGGCTATAAGAGATTGAAGTATAGAACTTTTTTCTTCTGAAATCCAGCCAGTTAATCCACTAATATGTTGACTTGTCGAAAAATAAGCAGATGCTTTTTGGCATAAATATTTTGTATAGGTATATTCTTCTAACAGTAATAAATCAGTATAAAATTGACTTAATGCTTCTTTTTCCGCAATCAGTCGATACCGTTTTTCATTTATTGCTTCTTGTAAAAGTTCTGTTTCTATCAACATATCTTTTGGTAATTGTTCAAATGGATAATCAAATTTTTCAAATTGCACACTTGATAATACATCATTCGCTTCATTCACCAACGTTTTATCAATATAGGCAATCAGACCAATATCATGCGTATCACGATACAACACATCAACAAATAAATGCTCATGATGTAATAGTGTATCTAAAAAATCATTTGTTTTTGTTTGTGGAATAACACCAACAAATGTATGTAAATACGTTAATTTTCTCATGTCCTTAGGCAATAATGGCAAAGATTGCCATTTTTTTAATAAGTCATGCTTATCTTTGTTATCCCACATTTGCTTTTGTAACAATTTTTCTTTTTCATCAATGTTTAGTACTTGTGTCAAAATATCTCGTTTGTCTACATCAACCATTTGTTGTTCAAGTTCAGATAATGTAAGTGAAAAACGTGTCTTTTTTATTTTTTTAGGCACAAATGGCCCTAATACTGATTGAGCATGACGAATATGTGTTAAAAGTTGTTCGTATTGATGTTCGTCATCATTTACTGTTTTTGTGACAAAATTTGTATCAATAGGTTCAAAATGTTGTAATTCTTGTACTGTTTTTAACAGTAAAGACCGATATTCATCTTCAACTAAAATGGTCCATTTTTGCATTTTAGATACTGCCATAGCGTGTTTGAACCTCCTCTAAAATACGTTGTACGAACATGTCTTTATGATGATGAATTTTTTCTTGCAACTCATGTATCTCTTGTTCTATTTCTTTTTCTGTTTCAATGCGTTTTTGTGTTAGTTTTTCTTGATAGTGTGCTGAAACATGTTGCTGATAATCAGAAATCTCTTGTTCAATGCTTTCTTTAAAATCAAAAATCTTAGCATCAATATCACGAGATATATCTTCCATTTTCACTTTGTATTCAGACACTAAACTTGCAACGTCATTTTCGACACTTTGAATTGCTTGTTCTGAAAGATTACTCATATCCTACACCTCCATTACGTGCATTATAACATTCTCTTTTTACATTTCCTAGACTGTTATCCCCTATGTATATGATGTGTTATAAATAGGAAGAAACAGAGTTAAAATGAGAATTTTTTAATGTTCATTCAGCAATTTGAACACTTAATTGAACGGTTTTTGCATCTTTGATTAACTTGGATACAGGACATCGTTGATGTGCCGATTCAACAATATCAGTAGCTATATCAAGTGGTAATGTCCAAATCGTTGCAACGGCTTTTATATCAAAGAAAAAACCAACACCATTTGATTCTCTGTGTAAATCAACAGTCACATCTACTTTAGATTTTATATGTGCATACCCTCGTGCTGTCAATAAAGATTGTATTGTAGCATTTAAACATGTTGACCAAGACAGAGCTATCAACTGTTCTGGATTAAACCCCAAGTCATTGTCAAGTGGGTGTGACACTTTTATTTTTTCAGGGAAATCAGATAGAGAAACTAATCCGTTAATACCGTCCGTATTCGTTGCTGTTGTTGTATATAACATATTCTACTCCTATTCTATGTTCTTATTCTATTGTACTTTAAAAAAGTGTGAAAGCATAGGAAAACACTATGAAATTCTCTATTATGAGAATAAAAAAAGGCAAACCTACAAAAATGTAGATTCACCTCTTTTTTATGACATTAAACTATTTTGTTTTTTTACGTAATAGATAAACACTAGCACTTAAACATAGCATCAAACCAATTGTTTGCCATACAAAGTCATGACTTGTTCCTGTATTTGGTAAATCGTGTTTATCATATACAAGAGCATAAACAGAGAAATGCGTTGTATAGAAAACAATACCGCCTGATACATCTTCAAAAGGTACATCTTCTTTCACTTGATTATCTTTAATATAATGTACTTTTTGAATGTGATGACGCGTTGGGACAAAGACTTTTGTTTCTCCAGTAATCTGTTCAATTTGTTGTGTTTTTTTGTTGAATACATATATGTCATAAGCAATATGTGGTTGAGAACTTAAAGCAGGGATAGCTTCTCTTTCTTTTACGACTAAAACATGTTTTGCTCTATCATATTGAAGATTAATGGCTTGAATACCTGTTTTTTCATCAATCAACACATGTTCATTTTGTTTCCCTTTGTCAAACTCACTTGGCAACGGACGTACTACTCTCGTACGGCGTGTTGTCGTTGAGGTTGGTTGCGTACTTTGTCCAGATTGTGATGTTGTGACATCTTGACTTGTTATTGTTGTGACAGGACTTTCACTTTGTGTTGTTTGAGTCGTTGTACTTGTGGTCACCTCACCAGCTGGACGGGTCGTTGTCGTTTCATCATTTGGACGGCTTGTTTCTGTTGTCGTCGTTGTTTGAGTGGTTGTGCTTTGCGTTGTTGTTTCTGTTGTTGTTTGAGTAGTCGTTTGGGTCGTTGTTGTTTGAGTTGTCGTTTGACTACTTTCAGTACTTTGAGTCGTTGTCGTTTCTGTAGTTGTACTATCTGATGTTGTTGATGTCGTTGATGTTGTCGCAGGTGGCGTTGGTTGTTCTGTTGGGCTTTCATCTTTTAAGATAAGATGATTAACAGCCGTGTTTAACGCCTCAACTGCTGCATCAATTTGTTCTCTTGTTGCCTGCTCATCATCTAATACAGTTTGTGCTTCTTGTTTACGTGCCATTAGGTCTTGCCAAGATAAATCAGTATAATCTTCTTGTACATAACTATCATTAACATCTGCAACTAAGTCACGTAGCACTTTTTTCATATCATGCTCGTATAAAGAAAATTCAGCTGCTGAACCAAATCCAGCTTCACCCTCTAATACTTCAAGTTTGATATATCGTGCAAGAGAAGGTGCAAATGAGGCAAATTGTTTTGCTTTATCTGGACTAAATCTACCTTCGTATATAGTTGTATAGTCATCAGATTCATTTGTTTTCACAGATAATCTAAAGTGTTTAATATCACCGTTTGTACCATTTTGTCTAGCTACATAACCAAGTTTATCAATCTCTATTTCTTTTTGCATATCTATTAAAATAGTTGCTGGTAAGTCTTGTTTAGCTGGACTCCATTTTGTATGCCAAATGGTATTTAAATCATTGTCAAATGCATTTTGAATACGTCCGTCTTCATTTTCATTATCAGAAGACACCGTAAAGTTCGTTGGATCAATCGGATCATCTTCTTCAGGTGTTGCTTTTGAAATAATTAAATCATCTAATAAACCGTTTAAAGCATGTGTTTTACTACCTACTCTTGAAGCAGGAACAACAAGTGTCGCAAATTTATTGCCAGTTTGTCCTCTTCCTAAAGTATCTGTTAACACATCATTTACATAAAGTTCCGTTTTGTTTTGGTATCCTTTTATCATGACATGTACCCATTCATTTTTTGGTAAGGTATACTCGAATGAATGATCATATCCTTCAAGTGAAATACCCATTTTACCAGTTTCTTTTTGAACTGCTTTTATGGCTACTTTATCAGATTCTAATACAATTTGTTCACCTTCTGCATCAGGGTTTACTTTTACCCAAAATGACACAACATTGTTTGGACCGATATGTTGAATTGGTGTATTAAAGTAACTTGTACCACCATTTAATTTTAAAGCTTTTCCTTTTTTGCCGTCTGCGTACTCCACATTTTCTGCATCTGTTCCATGATACGCATTTCCTGATGTATCATTTAAATTTTGTTTATTGAATGTATATTTTTCAATCGTATCTGTTTTTGATGCAACATCATAATACGGATTATGGTTTGCAGGCTCGCCTATTTGTGTAAGTGCTTGTGTAAAGGTATTGTAATTGCCAATATCTCTGTTTCCCCACAATTTTGTAGCAAGCGTTGGTAAAGCTGCTTGGAAACGTTTATAGACATCGTATTCTGTAATACCGTTCGCTTCTAAGTCAATTTTATCATTCCAAATCGCAAAGGCACCACCTAACATTTGCTCAGATCCTGCTGGAATGGTAACAGAACCCATTTTATTTGGTTCCCATGTTTGATATAAGTTTTGTGTATTTAAGAAGTCATTATAATAGCCTGCACCCGGAACAATATATAAAGGGCCGTCTAATGTGTTGATAAGTTGATAGCCTGCTTTATACATCGCACTAGGATTTGCCCAGCCTGTATTCCAAATATTCATTTGAACATTTTCAGAACGAACAGGTGTTTGTCCTGATTTGGCTGTTAAACTACCCCATAATCTTGGTGTTTTATGTTTTTCATGTGCAAAGGCAAGTAAATCGTCTGTGAATTTTCTAAAACTTTCGTTATTTCCTTCAAATTCATCTACCCCAACATGTATCACGTCTGTATCTCCAAATGTGGCATTATCTCCGTCTAAATATTCATTCCAAACATCTTTTACGAATTGTAAAGCAGCCGGATTGCTTACTTCTAAATGGTCTACCCAACGTCTAACGGCATGATTGGTCATTGTTAAATCAGGTCTTACTTTTGTAAAAGCTAAGGCATGGGCAGGTGTATCAAATTCTGGAACAACTTGTATACCTTTGCGTTTTGCTTCTTGGATAAACGCTTTAAACTCTGCTTTTGTATAGAATAAATCTTTACTCGTTAAGTCTTGTTTATTCAGCCCGTTATTACCGCCTTCTTTAATATTAGACTCTAAACGGAATGCTGAATACGCACCGTAAGGGTTATCTGTTGTTTGGTAACGTTCGACATTGATGAAATTATCATTTAAATGCACGTGTAAGTCATTCATTTTGTACCAAGCCATAAGTTTTAATGTATTTCTTAAATGCTCCATACTAATCATTTTACGACCAACATCTAATACAAATCCACGAACAGCGTATTTTGGATAATCTCTAGCAAGTCCTTTTGGTATTTGTGTAGATTGTTTCAAAAGTTGTAAAAGCGTTTGTGTAGACCAAAAAGCACCTTTGACATGGCTAGCTTCTACACGAATAGCATCATCAATATTCATGAAATAGCCTTCTTCTTTTAAGCCACTATTTTGTGGATTTAAAGAAAAATAAATATCTCCTGCTTGGGTATCTGTCCCTTCCACAATATCAATAGGTTTGCCAGTCAATTCTGTATAACTTTCTTTAAAACTATTCACAACCTCTTGTAAGGCTTGTCTATCAGTAGGATTTACAACAATACGCGTGCTATCCGTTACAGAAAACTCACCTGTGTGACCTTTCCATTCTGCAATCGCAGGAACAACAGTCGGTTTTGCATTATCTGTTTCTTCAACTGTATATTGTCCCGGTACCGTAACAGGAATAGCTGCTGTTTCAATACTGTCTGTACCATTAGAGATTTTGTAGTTTACCACAACAGGTGTATCAACTAATGGTTTGTGTATCGTTAAATCTCTGTCAATAACTTGTTCCAAATCTGCACCAATAAAGGAAACTGTATATCCATTTGGTACTTCTGGTAATGTCCACGTTGTCATGTCTGAAGTAATGTCGGGTATTTGTAAGCCGTTGGCAACATCTTGAAGTGTTACTTGTTTTTCAGGTATAATACGTTCACTATATGCCTCTAGTTCCATAATCGAAACAGTTGCCCAGTTAATTGGTGAATCACTTGTTCGATTTGGAGCACTTGGATTGAATTGATTGATTTGAACTTTAATATAGCGTGCTTGATGTTTTTGATCCAAATTTATCGTTTCTCTAAAGGAGTCTGGTGCCGTTGTAATATGTTTGGCTTCTGTCCAATCTTGTCCATTTTCAGAAACAAGTATTGTGTAATCTTGAGCATTTTTACGCTCCCATTCTAACACGACTGAACCTACTGTTTTGACGTCACCTAAATCGACTTGTAACCATTTTTGGTTTTGTCCAACGGTACTCGCCCATCTTGTATCCACATTACCGTCTGTTGCTTTATTTGCTGCTAAACTATTAGCTTCATTTCCATTTGATGTAGCGTCTTTGTGTAATGCTAAATTCGGCAATGTCATTTCTGAAATCACTTGAAATTCGTACGCAGAAACAGACGCCCAATTTATTTCTCCTCCGTCATAATTGGTCACAACCAATCGTACATAGCGTGCTGTTTGCTCTGTATTTAATCGAACAGTTGTGTCTAATTCAACATAAGTATCATCGTTTTTTTCATAAACCGGTGTATAATCTGTTCCGTTATGAGATGCTTCGATACGAAATCCTTTTACATTTTGTCTTTCCCAAGCGATACGACATTCTTGAAATGCTCTTTCTTGACCTAAATCAACTGTTAATATTTTATCTGTTGTCCCTCTATTTGTTGACCAACGAGATTGATTAGCCTTGACGCTTTCTTCTCTATTGATAATACCGTCAACAGCTTTATCAGCACCCCAATAGTTTGTTTCTGAATCATTTGTCGTCGCCTGTGCATTTAGTGCAATATTAACTTTTTGTGTGATTGTTTCTGTTGCCATAGCGTGATAACCACTAATCCCGACTAAAAATGCTACCATAGACAAAATGCTTAAACCTTTTTTCATTTGCATATTTTTTCGCCCCTTACTTTTTACGACGTGTATAAAGTATCCATAGTCCAATACCTAGTAATAATAAACCAGCACCTAAACCTACTTGTAACCAGTGGTTTTGTTCACCTGTATTCGGTAATCCTTTTGATTGTTCTTTTTGACGATTATTTTGTGTACTGTTTTTATCTGTTACTTGTTGTGAAGAGCCACTAATAAAGTGTACTCTTTGTTTTGTCATTGTTGCATCTGCAATTTCTTTTGGTACAACACTTGTACTTACAGATGTGCTTGTGTTTTCTGTTTTTTCTTGTTTTGTCGTTGTTGTGAGTGTGGTTGTTTCTGTCTGACTTGTTTCAGTTTGACTTGTTGTTGTGGTCGTTGTTGCTTCATCTTTTGGTTGTTCCACAGGTACTTCGTCCGGTTTATTCTCATCTGGTTTATTTTCGTCCGGTTTATTTTCTTCTGGTTCAACCGGTTTAGATGATGTATACACCACACCGTATTTACTAAAGTGTGTTGCTAGGAATACAACTTTGTTTTCTTCACGCATTATGTCAAATGATAAACTTTCTTTTTCGTCTTGCTCATTGATATATACGATTTCTGCCACTGTTTTATTTTCGTTTATGTTTAATGTGACTTTAGCTGGTTGTGTAACTGCCACTTTTTCAGTCGTTCCTTTTTTCACGAAATAAATGTCATATAAATCGTACTCTTTATTCGTTTGATCTAAAGTAGGACTTGTCGTTGGTACAACCTTCATCTCTAAGTCTTTGATAGTATCTGCATCTACCATTTTCACTGTCACATCTTCTGAGATAAATAGATGATATTTTTTTAATTGATTGACTTTATCTTGTAATGCTTGTACCATTTGTGCAATTTGTTCTGCTGTTGCCTCATCATCTTGCAACACACGATTTGCCTCTGTCACTTTTTCTTTTAAGGCAGGGAACCCCTCTGCATAATCGTTTTCGTTTAAAGTCGCAATTTCTTTTAACAAGTTTTGTAATGGTAAACGATTGATGCCATTAGTGGTATACATTTCATAAATGACTGGTCGATTATTTTCTTGCCATGTTAGTTTTACAGTAACAATATCACCTTTATCTTTTAAGTTAAATGTATTGATACCACCTGTTAATTCGCCAATCTCTTGCCAGTCACCCGCACGATTTTGAACACTTACTTTCGCATGAGATACTTCGTCATTTTGAATAACAGTTAAAGCATTATGGAAAGCTGTTTCTGATAAATGATAGAGTAACTCTCCTCCATCTTGTGAACCTCTAAAAGCTGTATTTAAACGATTGTCTACCATATTTTCTGGTCTATCGGCATTTCTTACAGCCGGTGTTACGTCAAAAGTCGGATTATTGGATACTTTTAATTCTTCACGGTCATTTAACACAATCTCATTAAAACGTACCCATTTATCATCACCACTTTTATTTTTCGTTAACATCACTTTAATGTAACGAACAGGTAAATGATTGACATTAGAGGATTTACCTAAAACTTGGACTTCTCTATCTGGATAAACACCTTCAATTTCTAAATCATTTTCAGTATCTCCCAATGTTAAAACATCTGTAAAATCTGTACCATTTTCAGAAACTGAAATTTTACCATGGCGAATATAGTCATGTTCTGAGTCAGATACAATTTGTTTGATTTTGTCTAAAGTAATCGTTTGACCTAAATCGTACACAACGTATTTCCCTGCTAATTGACTATTTTTAAACCATGCTTTAGTATTCCAATCTCCGTCAAATGCAGCTAAAGGATTTTCCATATCCGTAAAGTTTGTATCTTTCACTTTCAATGGTAGAACATCATTTGTTTCGACGTTAAATTGTTGAATATCAAATGTTACTGGATTATCTGTTGTATTTTTTATCACAATATAACGTGCATTTGGAACAGTTTCCAATGTATATGGTTTTAAATCATCTCTATTTGTTCCTGCATAAATTGGTAATTGACTAGTGTGTTCAATAGACACTCGTTTTAAAGAGCGAATACGTTGTAAATCCAATCCAATGTATTCATTTGGTTGTAATGTCACTTGTGTTGTTGGATTTAATGTAAATGTTTGTGGTGTTTGTTTTGCCGGTAATTCTTTTAAACTATCAACATTCGTTTCAATAAGCTGTTGATTGGCTAATGTTGTCACACTAATTTCTCTCATGGCAGCCCATTTTTCTGTACTATCACCATTTCTCAAACGAATATAACGTGCTTTTATATTTTGTTGTGTAGCATCGTATCGAACATCTTTTTGATTGTAAAGCGTATCTGTAAAAGGTTGATACGTCACACCATCAACTGAATATTCAAGTACCGCATTTTTAAAAATATCGTCATTAGATGTTGTTCCTTGTAAAAAGGCAATGTCACCAATACGGTACACCTCATGTAAATCAACGCCTAAATAGGCATCACGAGGTAATGAATCTCCCGCAACACTGTACCAAACGAATGTATTTGGATTATTATCAAGCATATTTGCTTCACTACCACTATAAATACTATTGAAATGAGATGATTTAACTAGCGTAGGTGTTTCTGGAGCAGATTGTGTGTCATCATGTTGTGGCAATACAATTCGTTTCACTTTATCTGCCATTTTCTCTTTTAAAAACTGCATAAATGGCGTTAAACGTTTTGCACCTGCTTCTACTTTATCTACACTACTAATATTTTGTACAGTATGTGTTTTTGATAATTCTTCTTGTGTTGCAGCTTTAGAATATGCCAACCATGCTTTTTCTGTATCGTTATCTTCTAAAGCAATCGCACTTTCAATAAAAGACTGACTTGCTTGTGCAATATTGGCGAGTGTGTTTACCCACGGTGTCATTTCTTCTTTTAATCCTTCATTTTCAGCACCATTTAAAAAATCTTGTGTTGCTTGATACAATACTTGATATTTTTGTATCAAAGATGTACCTACTTCTTTGATAGATGTTCCATTTTCTACTGCTTGTTGATAAGATGCAATCAAATCTTTAAATGCTTCTGATTCCTCCATGACTAAACCATGTCCACTTGGAGATACATCTTGTAAATGTCTTGTAATTTCTAATAAAGCATCTGTTTGGTTTTTTTCAATATATGCCATACCGTCATGCCACACATCATCAGAAGAAAAATGGTGTGTATTCCAACCGTAGTTAATTGTAGCAAAAACACCAACTTTACTTGCTTGTGCTTGTTGCATTGGATTGGTCACTAAACCAGCTAAATCAGTAACACCTGTTTCTAATAATGTACCAGCTGGGCCCATTAGTAAACGGCTTTTTTTATAATCATTTACAGGCCAGTTCAACCAAAAATACGGTGCTCTACCTGGGTGTCCATCTGTTGTAGAAGATGTTTTAAAACGATTGATTGTTTGATTCGTTACTCTATTAACAACTGTTTCACCTGTCCAGAAAAATTGAATATTATCCGGTGCTTCATTCAGTTTTTTCATTTCTGAAAAATTTCCTTGGAAAGATGTATTATAGCCAGCCGGACAAAATAGAATATCTTCTACATCTCCTTTATCTTTTGCCCATTGACTAATATCATTTAATAAACGTAATAATTGATTGCGATCAATAGAACCAACATCATCGGCTAAAATACCAAATTGACGTACCCCCGTTGTATACAGTTGTTCAAATTTATTGATTAAATAACCATAATTCTCTTCATACTGTGAAAAATTAAAGCGAGCCCCACTCATAAATGGATGAATTGTCCAAACAAACCGTGTTTTTGTTAATTTACCCACTTCTACTAATTCACGTATTTGTGCTAATTTTTCTTCTGGATATAGAGTTTTCCATTGTTGACTATGATAAATGTCATCTTTTGGTGCAAAAATATATGTATTAGCCTTAAATTGACCTGCAAATGCATTAAAGATTGACGATTTTCATGAGACCATGGAATACCGTAATACCCCTCAATAAACCCACGATATTTCACATCTGCATAATCGGAAATTGTAAGATAACGAAGCGTTTGGTTTGTTGCTTGTGTTAATATTTGATGTAATGTTGTCAAACCAAAATACGCTGCATCTTTATGTTTTCCAATAATATGAACACCTGTTGCGTTAATGTTTAATGAATAAGCATCCCAATGACTAAACAAGTTTTCTTGTGTATCCGTTATTTCAACATTTAATGATATACCATTGTCTACTTTTTGAGTTACTTCTTGAAAAGCAATATGATGTGCTGTCAATAACTGACGTGCATAAGCTTTCGTTTCTTCATCAATTCCATTTCCAAAATAAAGCGAAATCGTCTGATTACTTAATGATAAATTTTCTTCTTGATAAGTGATGCCTTGTACTGTTGGATAGAATTGATATGCGTTTTCTGTTGCATGTATTGTTGTTGCTCCAATGATGCAAAGGAACATCACACACATGGCACTTATCCATTTTATGATTTTATTCATTTTTTCCTCCCTTTTATACCACCATGCTCCCAATCCAAATATGATAAAACGCATTCCGACAAACACATAAAAAGTGTTGCGTTGAAACGTATTTGGTAAATGGTTATTACATGTGTATCATTGACGTGTCCTATTTAAAGACTGTAATACTAACGGTTATTCTGTATGAATGATATTATTCGTTCTAAGTGAATGATTTCTTTAGTCAATAAAAGATATTTAAATTTTATTAATTGATTTATATATTAGCTATATTCCTTAATAAAATACTAATCACTTTAATTGTATACGGTTACATATTTTTGTTATATTGTTTATTTTAATTTAAATCGCTAAAGAATTTGTTTGTATTTTTATGGTTGTTTTGACAATGTATCCGATATGAGATAATACATAAGGTAACACTATGAACAATACCATTTCTAATTCTATATAATGTTTCTTTCATATGCGCTCTATATCAAAAGAGATAACCAATCACACAAGACGCTATCTTGTGTGATTGATATTCTTTACTACTATTCTGCTTTTCGTTTTTTAGATACGATACTCATTACTGTACCAACAATAGTGCCAATAAGTCCAATAGTAATCATTGAAGTAGACGCATCCCCTGTATTCGGTAAATGTTTCCCTACTGGTTTTTCCCCTTGTTGACTTGGTGATTCTTTATCAGATGCTGTTGTGTGACGAATAGAAATAGAAATACGAGGTTTTTCTTGTCTAACACTAGATTCAGCATCAGCATTTTCACTTGGACGTTTTTGTGTTGTTGTCGTCACTTTTTCTGTTTGTGTTGCTGATACCTGAGAACTTGTTGTTTCTGTATTTGTTTGTGTTGTTGTTTCCGTAGTCATCTCAGTTGTGGATGATGTACTTGTCATTGTTGCCGTTGTAGTTGTAGTTGTAGTTGTTGAACTTTCATCTTTTGGTATTGGTTTATATGCAATTGCATAATGACTAAAGTGTTCAACATGGAAAGTAACACTTGTTTTCTCTTCATTCATCGTAAACGGTACTTCTTCAAGTGTGCGTTTATCGGTTTCTGAAACATGATACACATGCTCAACTTCTCTTGTTACTGGAATAGTTACATCTGCTGATTCTTTAATTTGTTTTTTCTCTCCATTTTTATCGACAAAATACATGTCATAAAGATCATGATCTTCTGGTTTTAAGTCAACGACTTCACTTGCCAAATGTTTCACAACAAATGCATATACATCATTTGCTAAACCAGATACAGGAATACGAACAGTTGCCTCTGTATCTTTGTCATCATCTTCAAATATTGCTACTTTTCCATCCTCAATGATTGTCACATGCATACCATTCGTCACAAAATCAGGAATAGATTCTAATTTCGTTAATGCTTCGACTAAGTAATTCAATGTTGCTGGTGTTAATAACTGATGTTCTTTCGCATAAGCAAATACTTCTTTAATACGATTCACTTTATCTTCTACACCATATAAGGTTCCCGCTTTTTCAAGTGCTTCTGTATAAGGTGTTTCATCAAGTATTGGTTTTTCTTTTTCAGGAAGTAAGAAGTACAGTTCTGCTGCTGATTGGAATGTATTTTCAGAATCTCCATAAGATGATGTCCCCGTTAAAACAATTTTTTTCGCTTTAATGGTTTCACCAAATTCTAACCATTTTTCTTCAGCATTATTCGCCCAATTTTCCGCTGAATAAGTATGCTCTTGACCTTTATCATCTGTCACAACAAGTGTCGCATTTCTTAAAATACCATTACTTCCTGATTGACGTGGAGTATAAACAAAACCTGTAATATCTTTAGGTTCTTTTAATACAATTGTCACAGGTCTATTGATCGCCACTTCACTCCATGGCGTATGCCATATTGTTGATAAATCTCCGTCAAATGCACGCATAATGTCTTCGCCACTTTGTGAAGGAGCATCTGCACTTTCAATATCTTCTGGTGTAATCACTGTTTCTTCCGGTTCAAGAGCATTGTACACATCATCCACTTTCGCAATAACAGCACGTGCCTCATCAAGCGTAATTGTTTCAGGCACTAAATTCAATGCAAATAACGCTTCTTTATAAGCATTTAATGTTTCTACTGTATAACCTTCTGGAATTGGTAAATGTTCTTTCAAATAATTATCAATGAGCATTTTTCCTGTTAATTCGATTTCTTCAATCATCAAATTATCTAACATAAAGTCATTATATCCTTTAAAGTTAACAGCTTTTCCTGCATCGCCTCTTGTATCTCCTGCTGTACTTGTTGATAAAATACCAATCCATGTGTTTTCAGATTCATCTCCTGTTACAAGGAATGATGCATGTTTTGCGGTATCACTATTTACCCATGTATTCTCCAGTGGTGTTTGTTTTTCTAACGTATTTGGATTTTCATAAGCTCTATTTCCTACAACAAAGGCATACGTATTATCGCTACCACTTTCATAGTCAAATGACACACGATATGTTTTACCAGCTTCAAATCTAAAGTTTTGTGGAATGGTTTGATATACCAATTTATTCCGTCCACTCAACCCATTTGTTTTTAATGACCAATTTCCCTCAATAACATCAGAGATTTTTTTATCATTCCAACCTCTTTGTGTATATGGTTCATGTTTTTCAGATAAGTGTGTACGATTATCTTCAACATTTTCGACACCGCCAATGACAAATGGGAAAATACCTTGTGCAACATTTTCAAAATCTTGTTTAAAGACGGTTTTTGATGTTGAATCATGTGATTCATTATACATAGTAGATTGATTTTCAAAAATACGAATATCATCAAAATAAGTTGCCCCATCTCCAGTTTCTTTTGATAATGTTAATGTCACATTATCGACATTATCTCCAGTTGTAAAGTAAACGTACATATTTTGGAATAAACTTTTATTATCTATTGTTGCATTTTGTGACAATGTATTGTGTGCGTAAGCTTTAACATAGTTAGAAGCAATAGAATGTTTCGTGTAATTTTCAATTTCTTTTTCTCCTGTGTTCACACGAATAAAGGCTTTAGCATCACTTCTATTGTCTACGCCTACATATGCCGCATAAGTTGTATTTGGTTTTAGTCCTGTTAAACGTTGTGTTAAAGAAACTGTTTCTTGATTTCCTGACAAGCGCAACATTGGATTATCTCCTTGAGAACGTACAATTTCAGCAGATGCTGTATCTCCAGAAATTGTCCATTGACTTAATGAACCACTATTAAACCCTTGATCGACAAGATGCATGCCACTACTCCAAGAAACGTCTATATTTTGTTGTGGCGTACGATATAGTACATACGGTTGATTTGATAATTCATCTAATTGAATAGCACCATTTTGTACAGGAATTTGTTTTTCTTCTACTTTTCCTAAGTCTGTTAGTTTATATAAATAAACATGACTTACTTGCCAATCATCTGGTAATTGCCACTGTGTTGCACCTGATTGTGTATTGAAGTAGTACATTTTTTGTTTTTCTTGTGGCAATGGTTGCCCATTTGCGTCCCAATTCCAAGGTACCAAATATGCAGAACCATCTTGAATCATACGTCCATTTAATGAAACGGTACGTTGTCTATACTCAGCACTAGAAACATTATTTGATTTTCTGTTAATAACGAGCTGATTATTTTGTGGATCCGTTAATGTTACAGACATTTCTGGTGTATAAGAATAGGTAGAGCCATTATCAGTCATGGACACAGGTTGTCCTAAAGTCATATTCGATACAGTAAAATGTTGGAAATATTTTGTCATGACATCATTGGCAAATAAGTTTGTAATATATCCTCTATAATCACTTCTTCCTTGCCAACCTTCAAAATCTTTCATGCTGTATCCACCAAGTAATGGATAGTTGGCAGCACCACCATAAGAAGGATAATCTCCTACCCATGAATCTTTTTGATGATTACGAATAAATCTTACAATATCACTATTGATACCTTTTAAGCGATATCCACCATACGTTAAGTCGGCTGCCCAATGTTGAAATGTTGAGTCATATTCACCTGCATAACCCCATTCAAAACTAGCTCTCCAACCTAATTCATTGATTTCTTTTGCCAACATATGTGTTGCCCATGCATTATTATCTCCAGATTGTCCATTACCCCAAACATCCACATAAATAAAATCTAGACCTTCTCCAAGAACATTTTTCAAATCTTTGAAACGATTAGCACGTCCATTTGCCATATCATAAGCAGCGTTGATATTGATACCTTGATCTAGCCAGTTCCAGCCATAACTATATTCACCGCTAGCTGTTTTCATCAATCTATCTTCTGAAAAGTAAAGAGATTCTGGATATGTTTCTGATGCATTGACGTGTATCCCTAATTTCGCACCAAATGGTTTTGCTTCGGCAATCAATGTTTTAAAATCTTCTGCTCCACCAATACGTTTTCCAATATCTGCATAATTCAAATGACCTGAGTCATGACCTTCACTACCATATCCTTTTAATAAAATAGATTGTCCTAAACCGTCTGTATGTAAAGCAATTTTTTTAATACCATCCAGTGTCATTAAAAATGGATTTTGTGCTTGAGATCCAAAGTTCATAGCGATACGATATGCTACCAAATCTGGCACACTTTCATATCCTACTGGATTATTCATAATATCACGATAAGCAATGGCTCCATCTTACCAATCAACAACTTGGTCGTTATTTCTATCTTTTGTGACAACTATTTTTGCACTTGGCAACACAAAAGTACGTTCATGATATACTTTGTTATCATGTGCTTTTTGATAAATGAATGGTGAACTACCAATACCGATATATGCTTGTGAGTCAGCATTATGTTTTGAAACACGCAAACGTGTATAATCATTACCGCCACCACCAGAACTATATTGTGAATTACTCCATACACCAGCAGCTAAATGATTGTCTGATACAAAACCATACATAAATCCTCTTTCAAAATCTTCTGCTGTTTTTAATTCTGATGGACGATAGTACACATCACCTTTTTCATGTGTATTGACAGACATTCTAGCTCCTGAGAAACTAGATTGTGCATTCTCACTTGATACAGAAACAAAGTACCCCGGTATATCAATCGTTTGAATAAGTTTTCTAACATCATCTATTTGTTGCTCTGGAACAACTTCATAATGATTCTCAATATCAATCACATCATAGTGAACAATATTATTCTCTACTTTTATTTGAACTTTAATAACAGCATCAATCAAATCTGCTTCTGATTTCAGTGTCATCGTATAAATAGCTTTGTCATTATCCACTTTAGAATAAGCTACTTGTGGTGTTATGTCATGCCCGTTGATACGTACTGTATTTGTTGCTGTTACTTGTCCTTGTAATCGCTCATCTCCCAATTTATATTCACGAATACGTGGAAATGCTTGATCTACTTTTACATCAAGCGTACCAGATGTTAATGTATCATAATTTGCTTGATTATCCACTTCAGTAATAGATGTTCCTGCTGGGACATTTCCATTATCTGATTGTGTAGATACATTTTCTTGATTGTCTGTTACAATGGCTACCTTAGTCACTTGATCACCAAATTTACCGACTTTTAACGCAACTTTTCGACTATCTTGTAAAGCATCTAACACATTCTGTGGCACAACTTCTGTGTTAATAACAGCGTTTCCATTTACAGTTGCATTTAATTGTCCATCATGTTTTAAGCTGACAACTAATTCATTTCTTGAATTTTTAGCAGGTGCTGCAATCCTTGAACCTTGATACCATCTATCAACGCCAGGTGCTTTATACTGCCAAAACCATCCTTCTTTATCATATCCAACAAAAATATGATTATTAGCATCTTTATGGCGTAATAACACACCAAAACGACCATGACCTGTTTCTGATTCTTCAACAAAAGTTAGCCCCACTGTAACGTTTCCCTCTTCATCAACTTGCAACCCTTGTTTTTCAAAAACAGCCATATTCGTACCGTTATCGTTCCCATTAACCGCTTCCAATACATTGTAACGAATACCTTCCTGTTCTTTTACAGTTGCTTTTCCTTTAATTGCAGATGTAGAAACCCATTCTAAATAGTGATTCTCCTCATTCGAGGTTGTAGTTGGTTGTGTCATTTCAACTCCCACTGCTTGATAATTTTGTATTAGCGTTACCGATGCTAAAACCATAGAACATAAACTAAGAGTAAAAAGTGTTCGAGTATACTTTTTAGTTTTTAAAGTGTTCACCATATTTTTCCCTCCTTTTTAAACGTTTACACTTTCAAAAACAATAATTCATAAACCCCCTCCTTTTATGTTAAAAAACACAATTTTTATTCTCTATATTATTATATTATATAATATAGTAAATTTGTCAAATATTTTTTGAACAAATAAAAAGAGTTTAATCAAAAAATAAATGATTAAACTCTTTTTATAACTATTTACACAACCTGTTCTAATCGGTCTGGTCTAAATCCTGAAAAAGGCTCTTCTCCGTCAATTACAACAACTGGTAATGACGAAAATCCAAGATCTTTTACTTCTGCCATTGCTTCGTCACTTTCCATAACATCTTTCACGATAAAATCAACTTGATGTTCTTCTAAAAACTGTTTTGTAAATTGACATTGCATGCAATTTGGTTTTGAATAAACAATAATAGATTTACCCATTATAATTCTCCAATCTTTCTTCGATACTGTTACATCATACATGAAATTATCAAAATATGCAACTAAATGATATTCACATATACTAAATATTGTGTTTACTGTATTCTAATACGTTTTATAAAATGAGTTTGTTCAAGTTTATCTCTTACCCAACTTGCAATTTTTGCATACATCAAAATCGAGATAATTGTGCCTTCTCGAATGGGTAATGCCTCTTGTAATATAAAACACACAATAACAGCAAAACCAACTAAACAGACGTCATACCACTGTCTAAAACGACGAAAATTAAAATTCCCTTTCTCACACAACACTAATCCTAATGCTTCAATCGGTGAACTCACACAATTTAAAGCAATCATACATCCAACAGAAATTGCAGCAATGATGTAACCAATAACTGCCAGTATTAGTTGAAAAGGATAATGTGTTATCGTTATATGGGACAGCACATAGGTTAATATCATGGAAATAGATGTGCCTAATACAAAAGATACCGGAATTTGTAAAAACTGACGTACCCTAAAATTTTTTCTTAAAATGAGGATTTGTAAAAAAACACACATCATATTTGTCACCGTTGTCATTGTTCCTATATCATAACCAGTCAAATACGACCATGATAAATTAAAAGCATCAATACTCCCTAATCCAATATCTGCTTTAACGCTGAAACTAACTCCTATTCCTAAAAACACAACTGATAGAATCGTTAGTAAAAAATTAACGATGTTTTCCCTCATATTTTATACTCCGCTTGCAATTCTAAAATAATATCTCTCAATGTTGCTGCTTTTTCAAAGTTCAATTCTTTTGCAGCTTGTTTCATTTCTAATTCTAAGTGATGAATGCTCTCTTTTCTTTCTGCTTTAGTCATTTCTTTGTAAGACTTCGTATGCTCCACTTCTTTTTCAGCCACTTGCGTAATCGCAATTAAGTCGCGGATGTCTTTTTTAATCGTTTTTGGCACAATACCGTGCTCTTGATTGTAAGCTTGTTGAATACTTCGTCGACGATTCGTTTCATCAATGGCACGTTGCATCGAATCCGTTATTTTATCTGCATACATAATCACCTTTCCTTCAGCGTTACGTGCAGCACGTCCAATCGTTTGCACAAGGGAACGTTCACTTCTTAAAAATCCTTCTTTATCGGCATCTAAAATCGCTACTAAGGTCACTTCGGGTACATCTAATCCCTCACGCAACAAGTTAATACCAACTAAAACATCAAATGTTCCAACACGCAAATCTCGAATAATTTCTGTTCGTTCTAGTGTATGAATATCACTATGCAAATATTTCACTTTAATACCAATATCTTTTAAATAATCCGTTAAATCTTCTGACATTTTTTTTGTTAATGTCGTAATAAAAACACGTCCACCTTTTTCGATTTGTTCGTTAATTTCACTCACTAAATCATCAATTTGTCCTTTGATTTTTCTCACTTCAACTGGTGGATCTAGTAATCCTGTTGGACGAATAATCTGTTCGGTAACAGTCGGTGTTTGTGCCAATTCATACGGCCCTGGTGTTGCTGAAATATAGATAATTTGATTTACTCTGTCTTCAAATTCCTCTAATCGCAGTGGACGATTATCAACTGCACTTGGCAATCGGAATCCATATTCAACTAAGCGTTCTTTTCTGGCTCTATCACCATTATACATACCTCGAACTTGCGACATTGTAATGTGCGATTCATCAATAACAATCAAATAATCATCTGGGAAAAAGTCTAATAATGTATAAGGAGGTTCTCCCGGTTGACGACCATCCATATGTCTGGAATAATTTTCAATACCATTGCAATAACCCATTTCAAGCAACATTTCAATATCATAGTTTGTACGTTGTTCCAATCGTTGTGCTTCTAATAATTTATTGTCGGCACGAAGTTCACTCAAGCGTTCCTCTAACTCTTCTCGAATAGAGTCAATCGCTTTTAAGGTTTGTTCTTCACTTGAAACAAAATGTGCCGCTGGAAAAATGGCAACATGAGAACGGGTCGCTTTGACATCGCCTGTTAGCACGTCTATTTCTTGAATACGATCAATTTCATCTCCAAAAAAGGACACACGAATGGCTTGAGAATCTCTTGATGCCATAAAAATATCGACACTGTCACCTCTTACACGAAATGTTCCGGGTCTAAAGTCAAAATCATTACGTGTAAATTGCATGTCAATCAAACGATGTAATACGTCATCGCGTTCAATAATTTGTCCCTCACGCAACGACAATACGAATTTTTTATATTCTTCTGGATTAACCAATCCATAAATACACGATACAGACGCAACAATAATAACGTCTTTCCGCTCAACTAAAGCACTTGTTGCCGAATGACGTAGTTTATTGATTTCATCATTGACGCTCGATTCTTTTTCAATATATGTATCGCTAGAAGGAACATACGCTTCTGGTTGATAATAATCATAATAACTCACAAAATATTCAACTGCATTATTTGGAAAAAATTCTTTTAATTCACTATATAACTGTCCCGCTAATGTTTTATTATGTGCCAATACTAAAGTTGGCTTATTTACTTCTTTAATAACATTAGCAATCGTAAATGTTTTTCCTGTTCCTGTGGCACCTAATAGTGTTTGTGCCATTTTCCCTTGTTGGATACCTGCGACTAATTCTTTAATCGCTTGTGGCTGATCGCCACTTGGTTGATAGGGAGAAACTACTTCAAAAACATGCTCACCCATTTCTTCTCTCCTAACTTATCTTTATTCAGTAACATCTTATCATACAATCCATAGAATGACTATTTTCTTGTATGGCAAAATAATAGACAAATTTTTTATTTTTTAATATGATAATACTATCAATATAAATTAGAAATGAGCGAATAGAATGTTACTAATGAAAGATATTATCCGTGAAGGACATCCAACGTTAAGAGAAAAAGCAGCACCTCTTTCTTTTCCACTAACACAAGAAGAAAAAGACATCGCAAAAGAAATGCTTGCGTTTTTACACAATAGCCAAAATGAAGAAATTGCTGAAAAATATGAATTACGTGCAGGTGTTGGACTAGCAGCACCACAAATCAATGTATCTAAACAAATGATTGCACTTCTTGTTCCAGGAGAATACGAAGATGATCCGTTTATTTTAGATATGGTTATGATTAACCCTAAAATTATAAAACACTCTGTCCAACAAACATGTTTAAAAACTGGAGAAGGTTGCCTATCTGTTGACCGTGAAGTACCCGGTTATGTCCCTCGCTTTTCAAAAATCACACTAGAGTATTTTGATATAGACGGTAATAAGCAAAGCATGGTACTAAAAGGATTCCCTGCCATTGTCGTACAACACGAAATCGACCACTTAAATGGGATTATGTTTTATGACCGTATCAATGAAACAGAGCCATTTAAAGAATTAGAAAATATGACAATTATTGACTAATGAACAACCCTGACACAACACTTTTAAAGAGTTGTGTCAGGGTTGTTTTTCTAAAAAAGCATGAAATCAATCTGTTTAATGAGTTGATTTCATGCCTTTTTGAGTATAATCAAATCTGTTCATTAAAATAGATATTGACTTTTAGGCTAGTTCCAAAAATATTACTTATTTCTTTTCACTAACACTATATGATTAACGTTGGCGTTTGTATGGCTTTAAATTCCAAATTTCATCAACATAACGTAAAATCGTATAGTCAGATGAGAATGGCCCCGCATTAGCAACATTTTGCAAGGACATTCTTGTCCAACGTTCTTTATCTTTGTAGGCTCTATCCACTTCTTCTTGTGTCATGACATAACTTTCAAAGTCTTGTAGGACAAAATACTCATCATTGTAAGTGACAAGCGAGTCAAAAATCTCTTGACCTTCATGTGCTGTATGTGGCACTGTACCGTCCAATAATGCGTTTAGGACACGGTGAACTTTTGGATTGGTTTCATAAATATGACGTGCATTATATGAGCCATTTTCATAAAAGGCTTCAACTTCACGATTAGACATACCAAATGTAAAGAAGTTTTCTGCACCTACATAGTCACGAATTTCAACATTGGCTCCGTCCAATGTCCCAATCGTTACGGCACCATTTAACATCAATTTCATATTACTTGTTCCAGATGCTTCTTTTCCAGCTAATGAAATTTGCTCAGATAAATCTGCCGCTGGAATAATCAATTCTGCTAGTGAAACACCATAATTTTCAACAAAGACAATTTTTAATAAATGATTCACATCTATGTCATTATTAACAAGATCTGCCAGAGCATTGATAAATTTAATAATAGATTTAGCATATGTATAACTTGGTGCTGCTTTTGCTCCAAAAATAAAGACCCTAGGTACATAATCAATATTTGGATTTTCTTTAATCGTTAAATAACGTAATAAAATATGCAGAGCATTTAATAATTGACGTTTGTACGCATGTAGACGTTTAATTTGTACATCAAAAATAGCATCTATTGGTAATTCAATACCTTTTTCCTCAAGAACATATTTAGCAAAACGTTCTTTATTTAAACGTTTAACATCTTGCAAGGCATGCAATACATCATTATCATCTTGATATGCTTTTAATAATTTTAATTCGGTATGATTAAAATGCCACTGGGTACCAATGGTTTTATCAAGTAATTCTGTCAAATCTGGATTGGCAAGTTGCAACCAACGTCTTTGTGTAATACCATTTGTTTTATTGTTAAACTTCCATGGGTACATTTCATAAAAATCTTTTAATGTAGCATTTTTTAAAATATCCGTATGTAGTTTTGCTACACCATTGACACTATGGCTACCAATAATAGCTAAATTTGCCATTTTAATTTGGCCGTCTAAAACAATAGCTGTGCGTGTTGTTAATTCAATGCCATAAATAGCTGTTTTCTTTTCAAAATGACGACGATTAATTTCTAAAATAATTTGATAAATACGTGGCAATAATGTTTCAACCATGTCACAAGACCAACGTTCCATGGCTTCTTGTAAAATTGTATGGTTCGTGTAACTAATTGTATTTTTCGTAATTTCCCACGCTTGTTCCCAGGATAAATGCTCTTCATCTAATAAAATACGCATCAATTCTGGAATACATAACGTTGGATGTGTATCATTGATATGAATGGCAATTTTATCTGGAAAAGCACGCCATGGTAAATTCAAGTGTTTAAAATAACGTACAATGCTTTGTACACCAGCACTTGAGAAGAAATATTCTTGTTTTAAACGCAGTAATTGCCCGTCATAATTCGAATCATCTGGGTACAATACTTCAGTAATTTTCTTAATTTCTTCTCGTTCTTTTTCTAAGTTAAAATGCTCTTCTTCACCATAAGGAATTTCAGCAGACCACAAACGTAAATTATTCACCACACCATTTTGATACCCGACTTGTGCAACATCATACGGTACAGCTAAAATATTTAACGTATCTTCATACTGAGGTTCTAATTGTCCTTGATGATTTGGTACAAGATTTACTCGTCCACCAAATCGAACAATAACGGATTTATTTTCTTTTCTAACTTCCCATAAATTACCATTACGTAACCAGTTTTCAGGTAATTCTACTTGATATCCGTCAACAAATTTTTGTTTAAACAAGCCATAACGATAGCGAATACCACAGCCGTGTCCCGGCGAACCTGTTGAGGCAATCGAATCCATAAAACAAGATGCTAGTCTTCCTAAGCCTCCATTTCCTAAAGCTGGGTCTACTTCTGCTTTTGCTAAATCATCTAAATTTAAGTTTAAATCTTGCAATCCTTTTTCTACCGTTTTTAATAAACCTAAATTCAATAAATTATTTTTTAGCATACGTCCTGGTAAAAATTCCATAGAAAAATAATAAACTTGTTTTTGTTTATTTTTTTCATAACGTTGATTTGTTTTTACCCAATTTTCATTAATAATAGACTTTATAATATCCGATAAAATATATAATTGCTCTACATTAGATCCTTGTGTGTAATCATAGGCATACACATCAATGAACCTTTTTTTGTATAAAGTAACAAATTGTTCGATATTCATTCTCTACTCCTTTTTAATGTTTTTGATACAACTCAATATAGGCTTTTGCAGGAAAGACCCAATCAAATGTTTGTGACATAGCTTGTTTAACTAACTGTTGCCATTTATCTGGTTCATTAAAATAAAGAGAAAGTGCTTGATAAATGACATCTAATAAAACGTACTCGGAAAAATCATAAAAACTAAATCCAGTACCTTCACCTGTAAATTGATTATATGGTATCACTGTATCTTTTAATCCACCGGTTTCATGTACAAGAGGTAATGTACCATATCTTAATGCAATCAGTTGAGATAAGCCACAAGGCTCAAAAGCAGACGGCATTAAAAATATATCGCTTCCTGCATAAATACGCTGTGCTAAACTTACATCAAATGTAATCAATGCTCTACATTTGTGTGGATATTTATTTGCAAGATGAATAAACGCCTCTTCAAAAACGGCATCTCCAGTACCTAAAATGACGACTTGTACATCTTGTTGTAAGACTTCTTCTAATGTTTGTGCAACAAGTTGAAATCCTTTTTGATCGGTTAAACGTGAAACAGCACTCAATAAAGGAACATCTTCTCGAATAGGTAAGCCTAGTTCTTGTTGTAAACTCGTTTTATTTTTTGTTTTATTTTTCAATGATTGACTTGAAAAATGATACGGAATATGTGTATCCGTTTCAGGATTGTTTAGTTCATAGTCAATCCCATTTAAAATACCGGTAACTTTCCAAGAATTATGGCGTAACACATCATCTAACCCTTCGCCGAATTCACTTGTCATGATTTCTTTGGCATAGGTTGGACTAACTGTTGTGACAACATCAGAAAAGTTAATGCCTGCTTTTAAATAGTTGAGACTATCATAGTATTTTCCACCATCATCTGTCAACATTGTATAGTATGTATCAAAGATACTTTCTAACACAATCGGATCATAAATACCTTGGAATCTTAAATTATGAATGGTTAATACTTTTTTGATGTCTTTAAATGCATCTACCCAATGGTATTTATCCACTAATAAAGCAGGTATCATAGCTGTATGCCAATCATTAACATGTAAAACATCGGGTATAAAATCAATTTTTTGCATCATTTCAATAACAGCTAGTGAAAAATAACCAAAGCGCTCTCCGTCATCCCACTCTCCGTATAGTGTACCACGATCAAAATAATCTAAATTATCAATAAAATAATAGGTAACGCCATCCATGTATAAGGTTTTAACACCAACATAGCAATCTTTTTGCCCAACTTTTATTGTAAACCATAATAAGTCTTTTATCTTATCTTTATAAACTTGTTTTATATGTGTATAAAATGGTGTGACAACACGAATGTCAATTCCTTGTTTTGCAAGCTCTTTTGGTAAAGCATACGCAACATCTGCTAATCCACCTGATTTTGAAAATGGCACAACTTCTGAACTGGCAAATAATACCTTCATATTCTCCTCCTATACACGACGTTCTTCATTTTCACCAATAATGTCATTTTTAGTAATCAATAAAATATTGTCCGGTGTCCCTTTAATCACTGCGCCTTTCCCAACTTGAACACCTTTATCTAAAATAGCATATTCAATAGAGGCACCTTTTCCAATATGACATCCTTGTAAAATAATTGTATTTTTCACATGAGCATCTTTTTCAACTTCAACACGTCTAGACAGTAAACTACGTTCAACATGTCCACGTACCACACAATCTGTGGCAATCAAACTATTTAATACAATGGCATCGTCTGTAAAAAATGACGGTGCTCCATTTCTTGTTTTTGTGACAACTGGATTAGATGCATAAAATAGTGATTTAAATTTTTGGCTATCCAGCATATCCATATTGGCATGGAAATAATCTGACAAGTCATTGATAATGGCTGTATAGCCTAAATGAATGTATGTATTGACAGTTTCTTTTGCTGAATAATGACGAATTAGCTCATCTACTTCTACAAATAATTTTTCTTTCACCGCCAGACTAATCATTTCATATAATTTTGGTGTTGATAACAAATATTTATTTAAATTACGGTGTCCTTCATCAAAAATTTGTGTAATATCGCAGCCAGATTCGATATGCTCTTGTTTCACATCTTCTAAATTTACATTGGCAATCACTTTACTTCCTGAAATAAACACATATCCTACATGTGAACGTTTCACAAATTCAATTAAATCTTCATAAAAATCTTCGTATCCAACTTCTTCTCCTAGTGAATATTTATAAAATTGTTGTGAAAAAGTAAAAATACCACCATTAACATGTGAATCGAATCCCCATGAACTACCGCTTCTCACATGGTCATAAATAGAACGACCAGATTTTCCGATAAATAAAGCAACAGATTTAACACCAGCTTCACTTACAGAAGATAAAGGAAAATCAATAATACGAAAACGGCTGGCAAAAGGTAATGCTGCAATCGGTCTTTTTAAGGTCAACGCACGTAGTGAATCAGACTGTTCGGTTAATGATAGAACGGCACAAATATCATTTTTTCTCATTAGTTTAATCCTCCAATTTTTTCATCATATCCAATAACGGCAATATTTGATTGTGTTCCAACAACTCTTGCATTATCTGAAATAACCGCATTTTCTCCAATAATCGCATAGTCAATCACAACATTTTTACCGATTTTTACATTTCCCATAATTAAACTATTATTGACTGTTGCCCCCTCACTAATAGTGACATTATTCGATAAAATCGAATGATTCACATTTCCCTCTACAATACAACCGTCAGAAATCATGGCATTTTTTACTTTAGCATGCTCTCCAATAAAATGTGGCAGAGCATTGATATTATTTGAAAAGATACGCCATTCTCTATCTCGAATATTTAATTCATGATTTTCTTCTAAAAATTCCATATTTGCTTCCCATAATGATTCAATGGTACCAACGTCTTTCCAATAACCATTAAAGCGATAAGCAAATACATTCTCATGATTGATTAAATATTGAGGAATAACATTTTTTCCAAAATCTTCCATTTCTCCTTGTTCATCATTTAGCAATAATTGACGAAGTTTTTTCCAATCGAAAATATAAATGCCCATAGATGCTAAATTGCTTTTTGGTTCTTTTGGTTTTTCTTCAAATTCGATAATACGACTATCTGAATCGGTATTCATAATCCCAAAACGTGAGGCTTCTTCTAATGGTACTGGAATAACAGCAACTGTTAAGCTAGCATTATTGGCTTTATGAAATTCAAGCATTTTTTGATAATTCATTTTATAAATATGATCACCGGATAAAATCAAAATATACTCTGGATTGAGTTGGTCAATATAGTCAATATTTTGAACAATCGCATGCGCCGTTCCAGCGAAAAATTGTGTTCCTTTTGAGCTAGAATACGGTTGTAAAATGGTTGCTCCACCGTAACGTCCTTCCATTCCCCAAGCTTTTCCGCTACCGATATGTTCATTTAGTGATAAAGGTTGATATTGGGTAATGACACCAACATTATCAATATCTGAATTAGCACAATTACTCATCGCAAAGTCAATAATACGATAACGCCCTCCAAATGGTACAGCTGGTTTAGCAATATGTGCCGTTAGTTTACCAAGTCTTGTACCTTGTCCTCCGGCTAATATCATCGCAATCATTTCTTTTTTCATACAGTTAACTCCTTCATTTCTTTTTTTATATATACTCTTTTAGGTTTAATATATAGTGCCGCTAAACTCGGTACGACACATTCAAAAGAATACGGTTGATTTTGATAAGGGATTTTTTCTGTTTGATAAATGGATTTTGTATGCGTCCAAGTACCACCATACTCTTTTGCTTCTGTATTCAATAATATTTCATACTGTCCCTCATAAGGAACACCTACACGATATGTTAATCGTTCTATTGGCAAGAAGTTAGCAATCATAATTAGAAAATCTCGTTTTTGTTTTCCATGTCTAATAAAACTAATAATGGACTCGTCTATATTATCTGCATCTAAAACCGTTATACCGTCCGATTTAGTATCTACTTCATACAATGCCTTTTGTGATTGATACAGATGATTAATTGTTTTAATAAAATATTGATACTCTTGATTAAACGGACGTTGTAAATCAATCCATTCTAATTGAGAATAGAAACGCCATTCTAAAAATTGACCTAGTTCATATCCCATAAAATTCAATTTTTTACCTGGATGAGCTATCATATAGGCTTGTAAAAGTCTTAATGTCGCAAATTGTTTGTACCTATCGCCTTTTATTTTACCTAACATTGAATTTTTTCCATGGACGACTTCGTCATGTGATAATGGCAATATAAACTGATCATGAAACATATACATAAATGAAAAAGTCATCAAGCGATAATAATCTTTTCTAACATACGTATCTGTTTCAATATAGGCTAATGTATCATTCATCCAACCCATATTCCACTTAAATAAAAACCCTAGACCTCCGTGATATACAGGTCGTGTTACTCCATCAAATGATGTACTTTCTTCGGCAATCATCAATGTTGTTGGATAATAGCGATAAATAATCGTATTTAGTTGTTTTAAAAAGTCAATGCCTTCTAAATTACGATTATCTCCATATTTATTTGTTTTCCAACTTAAATTATCAAAATCTAAATAAAGAATATTTGATACAGCATCTACACGAATACCGTCGACGTGGCACACATCTAACCAAAATAGCGCATTAGAAATTAAAAAACTTTGTACTTGTGGTTTACCTAAATCAAAATTAAGCGTTCCCCACCCTTGATTATTTGCCCTGTCTTCATCACTATACTCATACGTTGGTGTCCCATCATAATAGGCAAGTGCATAAGCGTTTCGACAAAAATGTCCCGGAACCCAATCCATAATAATACCAATACCTTGTTGATGTGCATATTCTACAAAATCTCTAAATGCATCTAAATCTCCAAAGATTGATGCCACAGCATAATAACCCGTAACTTGATATCCCCAACTTTCTTCAAGCGGATGCTCCATAAGTGGCATAAACTCAATATGCGTATATCCCATGTCTTTGACGTAAGGCACAAGATATTTTTTGAAGTCATCAAATGAATATAAAGTACCGTCTAAATGCCGTTTCCAAGAACCTGCATGTATCTCATATATATTCAAAGGTTTTTCTAAAATATCTTTCCTTTTTTTATTTGCCTGCCATAGACCATCTTTCCATTTTTTAGGTGCAACATCATATACAATAGACGCGTCTTTTGGTGGTCTTTCAAATTTTTTAGCAAATGGATCAATTTTGTAAATAGTATTTCCTTGCTCATCTTCAATCACATATTTATAACAATCTCCCGATTTTGCTTTTTCAGATAAAGATAACCATATACCCGTTTCTTCTAAACACGTCATACGCTCATAAGTCCAATCATTAAAATCCCCTACTAAATAAACATGTTTGGCATGTGGAGCCCATACAGCAAAAGAAACGTAAACGGTTTCATTTCTTTTCACAAAATGATTCCCTAAAAAACGATAACTTGCATATTGTTGTCCAATATTAAATAAATAAATATCATCTTTCCATTCTTGATATAAATTTTTCGTAATATTTCCCTCCTTCATCATTAGAGTGCATATTCATCAATTTAATAAAGTTTCTATCTTCGAGATAAATTTGTTTAAACCAAAGAAAGAAAACGCTTTATGTTTGATATTATTATACCATATTTTTACTTCATCTGGTGATTTTTTTTGATGTTTTTTCAATATTTTTGCCTATTATGAATTGTTATAATACAGACTATAACAGCTTCATAAAACAGCTAACTAAAACTTTTATTTTTATAAATAGATAAAACTTTATCTCTTCTTAAAATTCTGTTATAATACAATTATAAATTTTTAAGAAGGTGATTCCATTGTATTTTAAAGAAAGTTATTTCATATCATAAAAAAGGAGTATTCTTATGAAAAAATATAAATATATCACATCAATCTTCTTCACATTTATCGTCATTTGTATTATCACTGCTTGTTCACCAAAACAAGATAGTACAAACATCAAACCTCTTGCAGAAGGATTTCCTTATACTGGAACCTATAAAGCAACAACATCAAAAAGTACCCTATCGGCTATTCATTTTGAAAATGACAAAATGATTCTATCACTTGATATGAACAATCATGCTTCTAAAAACGATGTGATTAGAAGCAATATTTCAACAAATATTCGTAATCAATTTAGTCAAATACTTGATAAAAATGGAAAACTAAATAAAAAAGCAACGATAACAGATGATTTAAAACAAGAACCAAAAGCACCTACACTACGTGCTTACTACGAACAAGATTTACCAAATTATCAAGCAAAATATGGAAATATGTATCTTGAATTTTCACATCCAACTGTTACAAAAGCACATGGAAATGATACCGACTGGGTTGTGCAATTGCATGTAGAAGAAAACGATGAACGTCAGATTTTGATTATAGAACGCATTGATGATACATCATTTAAAGACAATACAGGAACTATTTATAAAAAATAATGTAAAATGGAGCGATATGATGACGCCATCATATCGCTCTATCTTTCTTTTTTTAACACAAGCGTGCTCAATGGTGGCACTGTAATGCCTTTAGAGCCAACAATCCATTTTTTCACAGAAATGGATTCACTGCTTATCAACAATGTATATGTTCCATGTGGTAAATATAAGTCTTTTCCATAAAAATTAGCACTATGAATAATAAATAAATCTTTGACACAATACGCAATGATTTGCTCATCACTTTTAATCACCTTAACCATTTCTTTTATTGTATCAAAGTCTGTTGTGGCAAAAAAAGGATGCTCTTTTCTAAAGTGTACTAAGGAGGTTACATACTCGATATTATCTTGATAAACAAACGCTCTATCCCAATCCATTTGATTGATGATATCTGGCGAACAATACGAATTTTCAATGCCCGATTTGGTACGCATAAACTCTTGTCCTGCATGTAAAAATGGTATCCCAAATGTTAATAAAACCATGCTTGTCGCAAGACGATGTCGCTTGAGGCGAATGGTATCGTTTTCTGATGTATTGTGCAACGTTAAATAATCCCACAGCGTGTAATTATCGTGTACTTCGACGTATTGTACCATTTGATTCATGTGTGTATAAGGTGCTGTTCCCAAAATCTGATTGAAGATAATCCCCTCAAATCCCAGTTGCCCCGATACAAAAGATTTTACATTATCTCGAAATTTATCGTTAAAAAAAGCAATATCTGAAATCAAATGTGCATTAGCTTGCATTGCTTTTTGAGGGGTAGGCAAAGTACCCATATCCCACCCTTCACCTAAAATGATGATATGAGGATTGATTGCTTTTAACCGTCTTGATACGTCTTGCATCGTTTGAATATCTAACATCCCCATTAAGTCAAACCTAAACCCATCTATTTGATAAGTTTGTGCCCAATAAGATACACTATCAACGATATACTTTCTAGCCATTTTTCTCTCACTGGCAAAATCATTGCCAACACCTGTCCCGTCGGTTAACACACCATATTCATCACGTCTAAAAAAATAAAATGGTACGATTTTTTCAAAACTATGTTCTTTGATGTGATACACATGATTATAAACCACATCCATAATGACACGTAACCCCTCTTGATGACACTTATCAATAAACGCTTGACACTCTAAAATTCGTGTCATAGGGTCATACGGATTAGTACTATAACTGCCCTCGGGCACATTAAAATGCAGCGGGTCATATCCCCAATTATATGAACGCCACGGTTGTGTTTCATCAACGGATTGTGCACTATAATCAGCCATGGGCATCATTTGAACATGTGTGACACCTAGTGATGTCATGTAATCAATACCTGTTTTTTGTAAATGACTTGTATGCGTATTGTGCTCTGTCAGTCCAAGAAACATGCCTTTATGCTGTATACCACTATCTATATGGCTGCTCATATCTCTTACGTGCATTTCATAAATGATAGGTACATCAACAGGTGGTAAAGGCACCTTGCTTGCTGTTGGTACTGTTACAATAACACCTCGTTCGCCATTCACAGTTACGGCTTTTGTATAGGGGTCAACTACTTCATGATAATCTGTGTGTCGATAAATACCATACATATACGTTTGATGTAAACAATTTCCAAGGAATGTGTATGTGTATACTCCTCTTTCTTGGTTTATCATCTCATACGGGACATCATCTAATAATAAATATACTTGTGTTGCTCCAGGTGCCCATAGTTTAAATTCTGTTTGCTCGGGTGTATACGTATATCCTAATATTCCGTCATAATAAAAATAGTCATCAAATAAAGGTAAACGTGCAATATGACGAAATAAAACAGGTATTTTTTCTCCATTTACGATAGCAAAAATAGGTGTATCCAATGGTAGAGGAAGATTTGTTTGATAGGTATAAGAAGTTGATGTTTGTGATACGAGTGTTATCATCACATCACATGATAAACTTATTTCCAAAATATCGACTTGGGGTGTATCACATACCACTGTTATCCTATCAATATCGTCCATAAAGGCTTGTAAATATTGATTTGTCATTCTATTCTTTCCTTTAATCTTGTGATACGTTCACTATAACATAAACAAAACGGTAAGTCGACAATACCTGTCAACTTACCGTTTTAATATTTGGATTACCAATTTATATAATCTTCATCTTCCATCGCTTCTACTTCACCTAATAAATAGCCATTTCCAACTTGTGAGAAGAAGTCGTGATTACTTGTTCCTGTTGAGATACCATTCATGACAATCGGATCAACATCTTCTGCTGTATCTGGAAACAGTGGATCAAATCCTAGATTTTGTAATGCTTTGTTGGCATTATAACGAATAAAGACTTTTACTTTTTCTGTCCAACCAATTTGATCGTATAACATTTGTGTGTATTTAATTTCATTTGAATACAACTGATATGTTAATTGGAATACCCAATTTTTCAATGTTTCTTGTTCTTCTTCACTTAATTCATTATACGCTAATTGGAATTTATAGCCAATATATGTTCCATGAACAGATTCATCACGAATAATCAGCTTAATGATTTCTGCGACATTCGCTAGTTTATTGTTTCCTAAATAATATAATGGTGCAAAGAAACCTGAATAAAATAAGAAAGATTCTAGTAACACACTCGCTACTTTTCTCTCTAACGGAGAACCATTTTGATAAATACCGTTAATAATTTCTGCTTTCTTTTGTAAAAATTCATTTGAGTTTGTCCAAGCAAAAATTTCTTCAATTTCTGCTTTTGTATTCAACGTACTAAAGATTGACGAATAACTTTTCGCATGAACAGACTCCATAAATTGAATATTGTTATAAACGGCTTCTTCGTGTTGTGTACGCACATCTTTTTTCAAAGATTCCACACCGTCTTGTGATTGTAACGTATCTAATAAAGTCAATCCACCAAACACTTTCGCAACCATATCTCTTTCTGCGTCAGTTAACGTACGCCAATCGTCTAAATCATTTGATAATGGAATACGTGTATCTAACCAAAATTGCTCGGTTAATTTCTCCCACGTTAATTTATCAATCATATCTTCAATACTATTCCAGTTAATTGCAATATATGGATTCATTCATACTTCCTCCTAAATACCTATGCTAATACTCTACTATGATTGGTTCTTTTTTGCAAGGAAAATAAACAACATATCAACATGCTAAAAAGAATACATACCATATATAGTAGTTATCCCTTTAATTGACTACACAAAATCCAATACCCTTTATCACGGTTTAATAATGTCACATTGCCAAAAACATCTTCCATTTTTTTCTGTGCACTAGGTGCTCCTTGTTTTTTTTGAATGACAATTACAATATAACCATTAGGTTTTAAATACGATATACTTTCTTCAAGAATATGATGCACAACTTTTTTTCCTGCACGAATAGGTGGATTAGAAACAATCATATCAAATTGCTCTGTTATCGCTTCGTACACATTAGATTGTAGCACTTTTGCATGATTGACTTTATTTTCATGTATATTTTTTTCTGTTAGATGAACCGCACGTTCGTTTATGTCCACCATTGTCACAAAAGCATCTGAATAGGCTTTTGCTAGTGTTAATCCAATGGGACCATATCCACAACCAACATCTAAAATAGCGGGATTTTTAGGCAGTATCATATCTTGTTTAATGGTTTCAAGTAGTGTACGAGAACCAAAGTCTAAACCTGTTTTTGAAAACACACCGTGATCTGTCCATATAGATAATGTTTGATTTGCCACAACAATCGTATGTTTTTGTTCATCGGTCTTACTTGTAGGTGTGTGGCTATAATAATATTCTGACATGTGATACATCCTTTCTCGTCTTATCATCTTGCTTATTATATAGAAAAACACGTGATTAAACAATTGAAATCATCTTCTTTTGTAGATTATAGTAACATATACTAATACTTAAAGAAATAATGAAAAGAACGATTATTTTCTCTAAAGAAAAATATATTTTATACCATAGAACCTTTAGTCAATCAAGATACGCAAGTACTCGTTGACTTACTCTATCAATTTTACGAACGTGATAGAACTACAATATTTTAAGACAAGATGTCGTTTTATATAATCAAAAACAACCGACAGAGAAGTCGGTTGTTTTTGGATTATACTTCTAATTCATTATCTTTTAACCACTCATAGTGGAATGTGCCGTCTTTATCAACACGTTTATATGTATGTGCACCGAAGTAGTCACGTTGTGCTTGAATTAAATTAGCAGGTAATACTGGTGTACGATATGCATCAAAATATGTAATCGCTGCTGAGAATGTTGGTACTGGTATACCGTTTCTAACAGCTAACGAAACAACATCACGAACAGATTGATGATATTCTTTTGTAATGTTTAAGAAATAATCATCTAATAATAAGTTCGTTAAATCAGGATTTTTTGTGTAGGCATCTGTAATTTTTTGTAAAAATTGTGCACGAATGATACAACCCGCTCTAAAGATTTTGGCAATATCACCATATTGTAAGCTCCAGCCAAACTCATCACTGGCAATACGCATTTGGGCAAATCCTTGTGCATAGCTCATAATTTTACTAAAGTATAAGGCACGGCGAATGCTTTCAATCCATTTTTCTTTATCTTCTTTAGAAATACTTTCTTTTTCAACAGTCGGTAAAAGAGTTGATGCTGTTTCACGTTCTTCTTTAAATGTTGAAATATATCTAGCAAAAACAGATTCTGTAATCAAGGATAATGGTACACCTAAATCTAATGCATTTTGTGATGTCCATTTACCTGTTCCTTTATTACCGGCACTATCTACAATCACATCAACCATTGGTTTTCCTGTTTGAGCATCGTATTTTGTTAAAATATCAGCTGTAATTTCCATTAAATAACTATCTAACTCGCCTTGATTCCATTCTTTAAAAATAGAGGCAATCTCTTCGATAGATAAACCTAATAAATGACGTAATAAATCATAGGATTCAGCAATTAACTGCATATCGCCATATTCGATACCATTATGAACCATTTTCACATAATGACCTGCTCCATTTTCGCCAATATATGTGACACAAGGCTCTCCGTCTTTGGCTTTTGCTGCAATTTCTCGTAAAATAGGTGCTACTAAATCATATGCTTCTTTTTGTCCTCCTGGCATAATCGCAGGTCCTTTCAAAGCACCTTCTTCTCCTCCAGAAACACCTGTTCCGATAAAGTTAATACCAGAGCTTGCCAATTCTTCATTGCGACGCATTGTATCTTTAAAGAATGTATTTCCTCCGTCAATTAAAATATCGCCTTTATCTAAATGTGGTAATAATGATTGAATGGTTAAATCTGTTGGTTTTCCTGCTTGTACCATTAACAAAATACGTCTTGGCTTTTCCAATGAATCAACAAATTCTTCAATCGAATAAGTTGGTACTAATTTTTTATCTGGATGTTCAGCAATAACAGCGTCTGTTTTTGACGTTGTACGGTTAAAAATAGATACCGTATATCCTCTACTTTCAATGTTTAATGCTAAATTTTTTCCCATGACGGCCATGCCGACAACACCAATTTGTTGCTTAGTCAAAATTCATTCCTCTTTTCATGAAAATGTATAGACAAATAGTAACAAATCTTGATGTGTCATTCAAGTAAATCGCTTATAAAGATTGCAATAAAATGAAAAAAACACTATACTTTTTTATACTAAGATGTTAAAGGAGTTTTTATGAAAATACTTATTCCAACGGCTAAAGAATTATTACCTACTTTACCAAGTACACAAAGACCTCCACTTTCTAATCAAACACAAGACATTTTATCTGTCTTACAAGAAAAAACAGTGGAAGAACTGGCAACATTTTTTCACATATCCTATGATCGTGCCGCTGTTGAGCATAATCGAATTCAATCATTTCATACAGCACCTTGTTATCGTGCTATTACCTTATTTAACGGATTGATGTATCGCCAAATCAATCGTCAGAACTTATCAGAAAAAGAAATAGCGTATCTTGATAAACATGTGTATATAACATCCGCTTTATATGGTATCATTCCTGCTACAGCACCTATTGTTGAGCATCGTTTTGATTTTGCACACGCCTTACAAGTCAATGGTAAAACGCTAAAACAACTATGGAAAGAACATTTTGACGGATTTGCATCATCACATCAACCTATTTTATCGCTATTATCCAGTGAATTTGAACAGATTTTTTCTAAAGAGATATCACAACAATTTTATACATGCTCTTTTTTAAATCATAAACATAAAACACATTCTACAACATCTAAAAAAGGACGTGGAGGCTTAGTCAATACCTTGATAACTAAGCATATTACGGATATTCAAGATATAAAATTATTACAGTTTAATGGTTTTTCTTACTGCGCTGAAAAATCAAGCGACACACATTTTTGCTTTGTTTCTCAGCCATAAAAATACATTACTCACATATTAATCATGTTAAAATGCTTTTTTATCTAAGAAAATCTACTCAAAAAGACTTGACATCAACTCATTAAAAATGGGCTCTATAATAAATCGTGTTGGTGGGAATAATCCACCAACACGATTTTGTATATAAAAGTGGACAAAAAAAGAGAAATACCTGTATGATTAAATCACCACAATTAAACAAGGAGGTATTTCTCATG